>JAEEPD010000101.1 GCA_016284575.1 Bacillota bacterium
GTCTGAACTTCTTCGGTCTCAGCTTCCTCAGCTGCTTCCTCTGCGAAGGATTCGCCCTGCTTGCCTTCGATGATAGCGTCTGCCATCTTTCCGGCGATCAGCTTGACTGCTCTGATAGCATCGTCGTTTGCGGGGATAACGTAATCAACGTCATCGGGGTCGCAGTTGGTATCGCACATACCTACAACGGGGATGCCCAGAATCCTTGCTTCCTTAACAGCGATCTTTTCCTTCTTGGGGTCTACCACGAACATTGCACCGGGCATACCTCTCATAGCCTTGATGCCGCCAAGATACTTCTCCAGCTTCTCAGCTTCCTTCTGGAGTCCGGTGACTTCCTTCTTGGAAAGCTTTTCGAAGGTTCCATCCTCTTCCATGGCCTTGATCTCAGCCAGTCTCTTGATTCTCTGAGAGATGGTCTTGTAGTTGGTGAGCATGCCGCCCAGCCATCTTTCGTTTACGAAATACTCGCCGCAGCGTGCAGCTTCGTCCTGCATTGCTGCCTGAGCCTGCTTCTTGGTTCCTACGAAGAGAACGGGCTTGCCGCTCTTTGCAACTTCTACGAGGAACTCATAAGCTTCATCGATCTTGTAAACGGTCTTCTGCAGGTCGATGATGTAGATGCCGTTGCGCTCGGTGAAGATGTAAGGAGCCATCTTGGGGTTCCATCTTCTGGTCTGGTGACCGAAATGCACGCCGGCTTCCAGTAACTGTTTCATTGAAATAACTGACATGTGATTTACCTCCCGGTTAATACTTCCACTTGCCTGGCAAAAACCACCCTTTCGGGCACCGTAAGACATGCAAGTGTGACAAATAAAATCTGCACGCAAAAAGCGCACCTTTGGTATATTACACAAAGTGCGCCTTCATTGCAAGTGTTTTTTTGCTGAAAACCCCTGTTTTTATGCGGAAATCAGCTGTTTTATTATGTATGCGGCTATATTCAGCCCCGCAATGGCAGGCATATAGCTGATGGTAGGTATGGGTCGGGCTCCCGGATGCATGGGAAGCTCGTCGGAAAACAGGACCTTTACGTCCCTTATCTCCAGCTTTCTTAAGGCCTTCCTCATGTATTTGGCGAGGGGATCCCCTTCCGTTTCTTCTATATCGCAGACTCTGAAGCGTCCGGGGTCCATCATCTTGTTTCCGGTGCCCATGGAGCTTATCATGGGGACGCCCAGCTGCTTAGCTGTCTGTATCACCATGAGCTTAGCTTTGGTATCGTCTATGCAGTCTGCTATGAAGTCCCAGTCTCCTATGTGGAGCTGAGGCAGGGTCTCCTCGTCTATGCGGAAGCTGAACTTTTCTATGACCAGTTCCGGGTTTATATCCCTGAGCCTCGCCTCACAGACGTCAGCCTTGAGCATGCCAATGGTGGAATCCAGAGCCAGTATCTGACGGTTCTTGTTGGTGATGTCAACCCTGTCAAAATCGCAGATACCAAGCCTTCCCACCCCTGCTCTTGCAAGGGCCTCGCAGGCATAGGCTCCCACGCCGCCGAGTCCCAGGACAAGAACAGCGGAAGACTTGAGCTTTTCCAGCTTTTCAGTGCCTATAAGAAGCTCGGTCCTGGTATACATGGCAGCTTATGCGAACTCGGGATCCTCTTCGCTTTCGTAGGGATCCTTTTCCTCTGTGTCGTCCTCGTCTCTGTCCTCGTCGGAAGCCTCGGGGTCGTCATAATCTCTGTCGTCTGCTTCGACAGCCTCTGCGGAGAAGGAAAATGCCGCGTCGGAATCGCTTTCGATGGGATAATCCACAGCGTTTTCACCTCTCTTATAGCTGATGAGGTCGTCTGCGATCTCTTCGGTTGCGATGGAGATGGGCTTGATGTCATCGGTGAGCACTAATGCGGGCTTGCCTTCGATAAGGTCTCTGGCCCTTTTTGCGGACATTACAGCCAGAGTGTATTTGCTGTCGACTTTCTGCCTGAGCAGGTCTACTGATGGGTAAAGAAGCATTTATTTTCCTCCTCGTATCTGGATATGATCTCTTCGCTGCTGCCTGCGACCTTCAGCCTTTCGGCCTTGATGATGCCCATGGCGTCGGCCACGGCTGCGGCAAGATCGTCATTTATAACAAAATAATCGTAGTCCTTTATGAGCCTGATCTCCTCCAGGCTGCTGCTGAGCCTGTTTCGCATCTGCTCCTCGGTCTCGGTGCCTCTTCCAGAGAGCCTCTGGCGAAGCACCTCAAGGCTGGGGGGAAGGACGAAGACCAGTATGGCCTCGGGGAAGGATCTTTTGACCTGCAGAGCCCCCTGCATCTCTATCTCAAGGATGACATCGAAGCCGGCTCTGAGGCTGTCCATTACGGCCTTTCTCGGGGTCCCGTAGCAGTTTCCGTAGATCTCGGCGTGCTCCAGCAGGCCATTTTCCTCCACGGTCTTTTGAAACTGCTCTCTGGTGACGAAGAAGTAGGATATGCCCTCCTGTTCTCCTTCTCTTGGGGTCCTGGTGGTCATGCTGACGCTGAGCCTCAGGCTGGGATCCTTGACCAGCTCCCTGCAGATGGTGCCCTTTCCTACTCCGGAAGGACCTGAAAAAACAAACAGTCTGCCTTGTCTCATTTGCTGCTCTTTTGAAACCTCCGAAAAAAGACTTCCTCCAATGGCCAATTATTATACTTCCGTAATTGCAAAATTACAAGTAAATTGAAGAAAAAACACAGTCAAAAAAATAAAAAATGCAGCCGACGAGGATCCGGCTGCATTGCCTGTAAAACTGATAAAACGACGGACTCTAAACCTCCAATACCCTGTGCTTAGAAAAACAATCTCACAAGCAACAGTATTTTACAGTGTCCAGCCTTATTTGTCAATCATTTACTGGTAAATATTTTAAACTATTCGATATTCTGTACCTGTTCTCTGATCTTTTCGATCTCGGCCTTGAGCACCAGCACATTGTTTGTAATGTTGATGTCGTTGGCTTTGGAGCCTATGGTATTGGATTCCCTGTTCATTTCCTGGACCAGGAAATCCAGCTTCTTGCCTATGGGCTCTGCAGGATCCTTGCAGATCGAGCGCATCTGGGCTATATGGCTCTTGAGCCTGACTATCTCCTCTGTAATATTGGATTTGTCAGCGAAGACGGCGGCTTCAAGAAGTATGCGGTCCTCAGGAACAACTGCTCCGTCGCCCAGAAGCTCCTGTATGCGCTCCTTCATCTTCTGAGTGTAGTTTTCCGCCACAGACGGAGCGTACTTTTCTATCTCAAGAACAGTCTTTTCGATGAGATCGTTTCTGTAGAGCATGTCTGCAGCCAGCTTTTCGCCCTCCACAGCTCTCATGGCATCGAAATTTTCAAGAGCAGCCTTCATTGCTTCGGACAGCATGGCGAAAACAGCCTCCTCGTCCTCCTCCTTAGGAGCTATCTTAAGAACGTCGGGCATCAGAGCCAGGTTTCTTACGCTTATGTCAGCGGGAAGTTCCCCGAAGCGCTCACCTATCTTTTTGAGGGCGCTGTAATAGCTTTCAGCCAGCTCCATATTCAGCTGGACCTCTTCTCCTTCGGCATCCCCGGAGGTGACATTGATGAAAACATCTATCTTGCCCCTTGCAGCCACATCCTTGACAAGGCTGCGCAGCCTGTCCTCGGCAAAGCTGAATCTTCTGGGCATCCTGATGCTGATCTCGCTGTATCTGTGGTTGACGGCGCGGATCTCCGCCGTTATGGTCCTTGCTTCGTCCCTGTACTCTCCGCGGCCGAAGCCTGTCATGCTTTTGATCATAGTTTCCTTGATAATCCTTTCCCGAAAGTGTAAAATTACTTATCTTGCGGAAGGATCAATTCATCGGCTATCCTTCTCGCAATTGGATATTTTATCAGCAATGGCACTTAAAATCTATATTTTATTATGGCATACGACGGAATAATGGCCGGAATAGTGGCAAGAGAGCTTTCAAAGCTTCTTACCGGCGGCAAAATAGAAAAGGTACAGCAGCCCGAGCCGGATGAGGTCATCCTGCAGATCCGTGAGGACAGAGGTGAACGGGTGAAGCTGCTGATAAGCTCTGCTCCCCAGGGAGCCAGGGTCCATATCACGGAGCTTCCCTACGAGAACCCGGAAGTGGCTCCGGCTTTTTGCATGCTTCTCAGAAAGCATATCCAGGGCGGCAGGATCAGTTTCGTGAGCCAGGATGAGACCGAAAGAATAATACAGTTTGAAATAGAGACAGTTAACGAAATGGGATATTCCGTTAACAAGCTTCTGATTGCCGAGACCATGGGCAAGCACAGCAATATCATCCTCTGCGACATGGAGAGCGGCAAGATAATTGATTCCATCAAGCGTGTCTCCATAGATGTCAACCGCGTGCGGCAGATACTGCCTGGGCTGATCTATACGGCTCCGCCCAAGCAGGACAAGTTGGACTTCTGGACTCTGGAGCCGGAGGATATGGAGGAATTCGAGGACTGGGACGCAAAGTCTCTTGGCGCACGCATACAGGGCTTTTCCCCTGCCCTGGCAAACCAGCTCTGCGAAAGCCTGAGTCCTGAAAGGATACCGGCTGCCGTACTTGCCCTCAGAGACCAGCTTGCCGCAGGCAATTACAGACCCCATGTCTACATCGGAGAAAACGGCGAGCCTAAGGACGTACACGCAGCACCCCTTGTAAGCTATGCGGAGAATCTCAAGACTCTGGAATTCGACACCGTAGGCAGGGCTCTCGACTATTTCTACTCCCACAGGCAGGACAGCAGCAGGCTGCTGCAGAAGGCAGCTGACCTTCAGCGCAGCGTGGGTGCCCTAACGGATAAGCAGCTGCTCAAGAAAAAGCGCCTGCTGGAGGACATACAGAACGCCGACAATGCCGACAAATTCAGGATCTGGGGAGAGCTGATAACCGCGAATCTTCATTTGGTAAAGCCGGGAGCGAAGTCCGTTAAGGTCATTTCGTACTATGACGGGATGGAGCAGGAGATCCCGCTGGACGAAAAGCTCTCGGGACCGAAGAATGCCCAGGCCTATTTCAAAAAATATTCAAAGCTGAAATCCTCCAAGAAGGAAAAGCTGGCCCAGCTGGCGGAGTGCGAGGAGGACATCGCCTATCTGGAGTCCGTTCAGGGCCTCATTCCCGGAGCCGCCACCGGCGAAGAGCTCAGCCTCATCCAGGACGAGCTGGTGGAGGAAGGCTTCATGAAGAAGCGCAAGGCCTCCTCCGGCCGCCAGAAAAAGGCGAAGATGAAGCCAAGAAGCTTCGAGCTTCCTGGCGGATACCGGGTGCTGGTGGGCAGGAACAATCTGGAGAACGACTACATAACCCTGAAGATGGGTCAGAAGACCGACTGGTGGTTCCACACCAAGGACATCCACGGATCCCACTGCGTTCTCATCTGCGAGGGCAAGGATCCCCAGCAGGATACCATGTGGGCTGCTGCAGCCATAGCAGCCTGGTACTCCAAGGGCCAGCAGTCATCCAATGTTCCAGTGGACTACGCCCAGCTCAAATACGTAAAAAAACCTTCCGGAGCAAAGCCTGGAAAGGTCATTTTCACCAATAACGGCACTGTATTCGTGGATCCAAAGCTTCCGTAAGGACCCAAAAGAACAGAAAAACAGACAGACACCCACCGCCATCTCCGCTTAATAGCGCAGTTCAGGCCCGTAGGTGTCTGTTTTTGCATTTTTCCATGTCTATATGGCTTCCGCATTCACGAACTGGGCATTCCACAGCTGCCAGTAGAAGCCGCCTCTTGCCAGCAGCTCCTCGTGATTTCCGGTCTCAACGATGTCGCCGTCCTTCATTACAAGTATTATATCCGATTCCCTTATCGTAGAAAGCCTGTGGGCTATGGTAAAGGAGGTGCGTCCCTCAGTCAGCTTTTCCATGGCATTCTGTACCAGCTGCTCCGTACGGGTATCCACAGAGGATGTGGCTTCATCAAGTATCAGAAGCGGCGCATTTTTGATCATCGCCCTTGCTATGGTCATCAGCTGCCTCTGTCCTGCGGACATATTGGAATCATCCGTCAGAACGGTATCGTAGCCCTTGGGAAGACTCATTATGTACCGGTGGAGGCCCACGGCCTTGCAGGCTTCGATTACCCTCTCGTCCGGCACATCCTTCATGCTGTAGACGATGTTTTCCTTTATTGTCCCCTCGAAGAGCCAGGAATCCTGAAGCACCATGCAGAACAGGTCGTGGACGTTTTCTCTGGTCAGTTCGCTGGTCTTTACGCCATCGATGGAAATATACCCCCCATCCAGCTCGTAGAAGCGCATCAGGAGGTTCACTATGGTGGTCTTTCCCGCACCGGTGGGGCCTACTATAGCAACCTTCTTACCGGGCTCTATAGTGGCCGAGAAGTCCTTTATTATGGTCCTTCCGGGCTCGTAGCCGAACCTTACGTGGCTGAATTCCACCCTGCCCTTCACAGCCCCCTTCGGATCGATAAAGGCGGTCTTTCCGCTCTCATCCTCCATCTGAGGCTCCTCCAGGAAGCCGAAGATGCGCTCCGCGGCAGCCGCGGCGGACTGAAGCTCCGTGATGGACTGGGCCACCATGCTCAGGGGCTGGGTGAACAGCTTCACATAGATTATAAATGCAACGATGACGCCGAAGCTGATATCGCCTCTGGCTGTAAGTATGGCGCCCTCAACGCAGACCGCCACATAACCGATATTGCCCACGAGGGTCATAAGGGGATTCATTATGCCGGACAGGAACTGGCTCATAAGATTGCTGGTGTAGAGCTTTTCGTTGAGCTCGTCAAATACCGCCAGCGCCTCCTCCTCGCCATTATAGGCCTTTACGATGTCGTGGCCGGCGAAGGTCTCCTCCACGTGGCCGTTGATCCGGCCGAGATAGACCTGCCTTGCCACAAAGTGCTTCTGGGAGATCCTGATGATCAGATTCATACCAACAAAGCCTATGATGCTGGCGCCAAGAGCCGTGAAGCCAAGTATAAGGTTCGCAGAAAGCATCAGTATCCCGCTTCCGAGTATCTGAATGATGGCCCCCAGCATCTGAGGCAGAGCATTGTTCAGAGACATGCCCACGGTATCCACGTCATTGGTTACTCTACTGAGCAGATCGCCAAAGGATGCGGAGTCGAAGCGGGACAGCGGCACCTCATTGATCTTGTGGTCTATGCCCTTGCGCATCTGGTGCATTATATATTGGGTGACATTTGTCATGGAGAAGGCTCTGGTGTAGACCAGGACTCCGCTCAGCACATAATATGCGCCGGTTACGATGCTCAGGCTGAGGATCGCTCCCGTATCGAGAGCTCCGCTCTCCATGCCTGCGCTTATGAGATCCGTTATGTTTTTCAGCCTGTTGGGACCAAGCAGCAGCAGGCTGATGCTCGCGACCGTGCAGATTATGGCAAGTATAAACAGGCCCTTTTTGTCTTTTCCAAAGAAGTATACAGATTTCCAGGCCGCCTTGAAATCGTGGGGCTTTTCAGCCACCCTCATGCCGTGACCGCCCCTTCTGCGGTTCATGTTTACAGATCCGAATTCATATGCATTCTTAGCCATGACCGCACCTCCTAAAGATCTTCCTCAGAGAGCTGAGTGTATGCTATCTCCTGATAGAGCCTGCAGCTTTTCATCAGCTCCCTGTGTGTGCCTTCAGCTATTATACGGCCCTCGTCCATCACCAGGATCTTATCCGCATCCCGGATGGTACCGATGCGCTGGGCGACGATGATGCTGGTGACTCCGGCGGTCTTTTCCCTGAGCTCAGCCCGAAGCAGCTTGTCCGTCTGGTAGTCCAGGGCCGAGAAGCTGTCGTCAAACAGATATATTTCCGGCTTTCTTGCCACAGCCCTTGCTATGGAAAGGCGCTGCCGCTGGCCGCCGGACACGTTCATGCCGCCCCGGGAGATATCGCCGTCATAGCCCTTTTCCATGCGTTCCACAAAATCCTTTGCCTGGGCTATGGCTACCGCCTCCTCCACCGCCTTGCGGCTCACCTTTTCCCTGCCATTGTCGCCGTAGGCCACATTTGAGGCCACAGTGCCTGTGAAGAGTATGGCCCTCTGGGGCGCCAGGCCTATCCTGTCGTGAAGGGCCTTCTGGGTGTAGTCCCGGACGTCTCTTCCGTCCACCAGCACCTGCCCGGATTCGGCATCGTAAAAGCGCACTATAAGATTAAGAAGCGTGGATTTGCCGCTTCCCGTGGCACCTATTATGGCAGTCGTCTTGCCAGCCTCAGCAGTAAAGCTTATGTCAGTGAGGGCATCTGAACCGGTGCCGGGATACCTGTAGCAGACATTGCGGAATTCCACGGTGCCCTCCATGCCGGGAAGCCCTTCCGTCTCGGGACCATCCTTAAGAACGGGCTGGGTATCCAGTATCTGATTGATGCGCTCGGAGGCCACCATGGCTCTTGGCAGCATGTTGAATATCATGTTGAGGCTCATGAAAGCCATGAGGAGCTTGGATGCGTAGGTGGAGAAGACCACCATAGCTGCAAAAATACCCAGCTGCTCCGCGGCGTTTGCTGAGCGGGCTATCATGAAGGCTCCGGTGCAGTAGATCGCAATGGTAAGCCCGTTGTTTACGATGGTCATGGTGGGCTGCATCAGCGCCATGGCATGGCGGGCCTTCCGCTGGTTGACGGTATAGGTTTTGTTTATTTCCTCGAATCTGGCCTCCTGAAAATCCTCGGCATTATATGCCCTGACAACCCGTA
>JAEEPD010000102.1 GCA_016284575.1 Bacillota bacterium
TCTGGTGCTGCTCTCAGGCGGCATAGATTCCCCGGTGGCGGCCTTCCTGATGGCGCACAGGGGCATGTACATAGAAGCTGTCCACTTCCACAGCTTCCCCTACACCTCAGACCGCGCCTGGGAGAAGGTCAAGGAGCTGGCCTCCATACTCGCCACCTACTGCGACCGCATCCGCATCCACAGCATTAACCTGCTGCCCATACAGGAGCAGATCGTTCAGCACTGTCCCGAGGAGGAGACCACCATCCTGGTGCGCCGCTTCATGATGAAGATAGCCGAAAGGGTGGCAAGAGAATCCGAAGCCATGATGCTCATAACAGGCGAAAGCCTTGGGCAGGTGGCCAGCCAGACGGCGGAATCCCTGGTGGTGACCGACGCCGCTGTGTCCCTCCCCGTAATGAGGCCGCTGATCGCCATGGACAAGACTGTAATAATAAAGATAGCCCAGGAGATAGGCACCTTCGAGACCTCCATACAGCCCTACGAGGACTGCTGTACCGTATTCCTGCCCAAGCATCCGGTGACCAAACCCAAGCTGGAGCGCATAGAATTCTCCGAGAGCAGGCTGGACTGCGAAGCCCTGATAGCCGCGGCCATCGAGGCCCAGGAGATAGAGACGCTCTACTCCAGGGAGTACTGATATGGAGGAACGAAAGCCCGTCATTCTGGAGGAGACCGATTCCACCAACCGATGGCTCAAGGAGGCGGCAGTCAAGGGTGCACCCGACGGCACTGTGGTGATCGCAAGACGGCAGACCAGCGGAAGAGGGCGCTTTGACAGGAGCTTCAGCTCGCCTGAGGGCGGCCTCTACTATTCGCAGCTTAAAAGAAACTTTCCCGGAGGGGATGACCTGGTGAAGATCACTCAGCTGGTGGCTGTGGCCGTCAGAAGAGCCATCATCGAAAGCACCGGGGCGGAGCCCCAGATCAAGTGGATCAACGACCTCTATCTGCAGGGGAAAAAGATCTGCGGCATACTCTGCGAATCCGTAAGCATAGGCCCTGAAAATCACATAATCGTGGGCATCGGCATCAATGTCAACACCAGACCTGAGGATCTCCCCGGGGAGCTGCAGGACAAGGCCGGTTCCCTGGCGCAGATCTGCGGCAGAGGTCTGGACACAGACGCGGTGGCTGCAGCCCTGACTCGTCAGCTGGACAAGCTGCTGGCGGATCCCAAAGCACTTGAAAACGAATACTCCAAGGAGTATCGTAAATATTGTTATAATTTTCCTGAAGATATGATCATAAAACAGGAGGAGTAAATGATTCAATTTACAGAAACAGTTTTAAGAGATGCCAATCAGTCCTTGATTGCCACCAGGCTCCCCTACGACAAGTTTGAGCCCATCCTTTCCACCATGGACAAGGCCGGCTACTATTCTTGCGAAGTATGGGGAGGCGCCACCTTCGATGTTTGCCTCAGATATCTGAACGAGGACCCCTGGGAAAGACTGCGCAAGATCCGCGCTGCCATGCCCAACACCAAGCTTCAGATGCTGCTCCGCGGCCAGAACATCCTTGGTTATTCCCACTATCCCAATGATATCGTACGCCGCTTCGTAAGGGCTTCCGTGAAGAACGGCATCGACATCATCCGTATTTTCGACGCTCTTAACGACGTCAATAATCTTAAGGTGGCCATCGAGGAGACCGTAAAGTCCGGTGCCATTGCATCCGGCGCTATTTCCTATACCACAAGCCCTGTACACACCAGAGAGGCTTACGTAAAGCTGGTCAAGGAAATGGCTTCCATGGGCGTATCCAGCATCTGCATCAAGGATATGGCCGGTATCATGACTCCAAAGAACGCTTATGATCTTACATCAGCCATCAAGGATGCTGTGGATCTGCCTGTGGTCATCCATACCCACTGCACAGCCGGTATGGCATTCATGACTCTGCTGAAGGCCGTTGAGGCCGGCGCGGACGTCATCGACACCGCCATCAGCCCCTTCTCCGGCGGTACCTCTCAGCCTGCTACTGAGACTCTGTACTATGCTCTGAAGGAGCTGGGCTACGATCCTCAGCTGGATGAGAAGGCCATCAACGAGATCGCGGACTACTTCAAGCCCATCAGAGGCGAATTCATCGCCAGCGGCACCCTCAATCCCGTGTCCCTCACCACCGATACCAAGTGCCTTACCTATCAGATCCCCGGCGGCATGATGTCCAATCTGCTGTCTCAGCTGAAGATGCTGAACGCCTCTGACAAGTTCGAGGAAGCTCTGCTGGAGACCCCCAGAGTAAGAGCAGACATGGGTTATCCTCCCCTTGTTACCCCCACAAGCCAGATGGTAGGTTCTCAGGCTGTGCTGAACGTTATGGCCGGCGAGCGCTACAAGAATATCACCAACGAGGTGAAGGCTTACTGCAGAGGCGAATACGGCAGGACTCCTGCTCCCATCAACGAAGAAGTCAAGGCTAAGGTCCTCGGACCCGACTACGTTCCCGAGGAGAAGGTCTACAACGAAAACGAATTCGAAGAGACCAAGGCCAAGCTGGGCGACAAGGCCCGCTGCGAAGAGGATGTGCTCAGCTACATCGCCTTCCCGCAGGTTGCCGAGAAGTTCTTCGATGACCGTATCGCGCAGGAGGAGAAGACCCTTAAGTACAGCATTGAGAGGTTAGACTAATGACATTAGGAAATGCAGCGATCTATTCTCTGCTCGGCGTATGTGTGGTATTCTTTGCCCTTATCCTTCTGATGATAGCCATCAAGATACTGGTAAAGGTGATGCCCTATAAGGAAGCTGCCGCTCCCGCGCCCGCGGTAAAGGCAGCAGAGGCTCCGGCTCCTGAAAAGAAGGCTGAACCCGCAAAGGGCGTCGCAGGAGATCTGAAGCTTATTAAGACCGAGCCAAGAGATGCGGCCATGATAATGGCCATTATAGCAGACGAGCTGAAGACCCCCTTAAATCAGCTCAGATTCAAATCTATCAAGCTTGTAGAAGAAGAGGGGAAGAGGTAATTTGCTATGAAATATAAAGTTACACTTAACGGAAAAGTATACGAGGTAGAAGTCGAAAAGGGCGAAGCCATGCTGATCGACGAGTACGAGGCCAAGGCTCCCGTTCCCGCCGCAGCCGCTGCACCTGCTGCAGCTCCTGCTCCTGCTGCTCCTGCCGCTGCACCCGCAGCTCCCGCTCCCGCCGCACAGGCCACCGCAGCAGGCGAACAGGTCAAGTCCCCGCTGCCCGGCAACGTGCTGCAGATCAAGGTAAGCGTAGGTCAGGCAGTTAAGGCCGGCGAGCAGCTTGCCATCATCGAAGCAATGAAGATGGAAAACGAAGTACTGGCACCCAAGGACGGCACTGTAAAGCAGATCCTTGTAAACAAGGGCCAGACCGTGGCTACCGGCGACGTTCTTATGGTAATATAGGAGGCTCCTATGGCAAATATTGGTGAAATACTGGCCAGGCTCTGGGAGACCTCAGGCTTCTACAAGATGGCAGTTGACTGGCGTCAGCTGATCATGATCTGTATAGCCTGCTTCCTCCTCTACCTGGGCCTTGTAAAAAAATATGAACCCCTGCTGATGATAGGCATCGCCTTCGGCATGCTGCTCACCAACCTGCCGGGTTCCGAAATGTATCATCCCGAGCTCTGGGATGCATATATCGCAGGCACCATAAAGCTCACGGACATAATCCATGAGGGCGGTCTGCTGGATATCTTCTACATCGGTGTTAAGGCGGGGCTTTATCCGTCCCTGATATTCATGGGTGTTGGCGCCATGACGGACTTCGGTCCTCTGATTGCCAATCCCAAGTCCCTGCTTCTGGGCGCAGCTGCTCAGCTGGGCATCTTCGCAGCTTTCCTGATGGCCATCGTGCTTGGCTTCCCCGCAAACGTGGCAGCCTCCATCGGCATCATCGGCGGAGCTGACGGTCCTACCGCTATCTGGCTCACCAGCAAGCTGGCACCCGAATATCTGGCGCCCATCGCCATTGCAGCCTACTCCTACATGGCTCTGATCCCGCTGATCCAGCCCCCTGTAATGAGACTGCTCACCACCAAGGAAGAAAGAGAAGTTAAGATGGAACAGCTTGCTCCTGTCAGCAAGACTCAGAAGATCCTGTTCCCCATCATCGTCACCATTTTCGTGACCCTGCTTCTGCCTTCCGTGGCACCTCTGCTGGGCTGCCTGATGCTGGGCAACCTGTTCACCGAGTGCGGACTCACCGACAGACTGTCCGACACCGCTCAGAACGCTCTGATGAACATCGTAACCATCTTCCTGGCCACCTCCGTTGGCGCCACCGCAAGATATGACAGATTCCTGTCCTTCCAGACCATCAAGATCATCATTCTGGGACTGATCGCCTTTGAGTTCGCCACCATCGGCGGCCTCATCTTCGGCAAGATCATGTACAAGGTGACCGGCGGCAAGATCAATCCGCTGATCGGTTCCGCAGGCGTTTCCGCCGTTCCCATGGCAGCCCGCGTTTCCCAGAAGGAAGGGCAGAGAGCTAACCCCTCCAACTTCCTGCTGATGCACGCTATGGGTCCCAATGTGGCCGGCGTTATCGGTTCCGCAGTGGCTGCAGGCTTCCTGCTTGCCCTGTTCGGATAGAGTCAGGATACCTCTTCGGCGAGGTCCGGACTGCATAAAACAAAGCTTAAAACAGAGCTCTGAAAAAGGGCTCTGTTTTTATTTCGGTACCAAAATAATATTGACAAACCGCTTCTCTTGTGTTAGATTTATTTCGGTACCAAAATAAATGCAGTAAAACGACGCGGGTGAACGGACCCCGCAGAAAGGATAAAGAATGGAAAAGACTATAGATGAAAGACTTTTTGAGCTTGTTATGAGAGCCCCCCACGCTATAAGGAAGACCATGATGGAGGGAATGGAAGGCCGGGGCTTCGGCGGCCGTGGAA
>JAEEPD010000103.1 GCA_016284575.1 Bacillota bacterium
AATTTCATTGATACTCCGGGTGTATTCGATTTCGTGGGCGAGGTCAATTCCGCTCTGAGAGCCGCTGAGGCCGCTGCAATTTTTGTAGACGCTTCCTCCGGCGTCCAGGTAGGTACCGAAAAGTCCTGGAACTACTGCGAAGCCGCAAAAATGCCCAGATTCTTTGTCATCAACAAGACCGACAAGGACAACGTAGATGTTAAAGAAGTCATGAATGCTCTGCAGGCAAAGTTCGGCTCCACCGTTATGACAATGGACAACGAGGACGCCATAAACGAAGCCATCGCAGAATCCGACGAGGAGCTCATGGAGAAGTTCTTCGATGGTGAGGAGTTCACCGCCGAGGAAAAGGCCAGAGGAATAGCAGCCGCAATCAAGGGCGGCAGCCTCTGCCCCGTATTCACCTGCTCCGCTCTGAAGGGCGACGGTGTGAAGGACGTTCTGGATGCCTGCATCAACTACGTTCCCAAGGCTGAGGGCGAGGTTCCCACAGTGGACGGCGACAGCGTTGCCTACGGCGACGGCCCCGTTGCAGCCTTCATCTTCAAGACCATCGCAGATCCCTTCCTTGGCAAGATCTCCCTTGCAAAGCTTATCCGCGGCAAGCTGACCCCCGCCATGGTGGTATACAACAGCAACGCAGAGAAGGAAGAAAAGCTGGGCTCCATGTTCTTCATGAGAGGCAAGACCCAGGGCGAGTGCCCGGGCGTCAACCCCGGCGACATCGTAGCCTTCGCGAAGCTGCAGTTCACCCAGACCGGTGACACCCTCTGCGACAAGGCTAACCCCGTAAAGTTCGCACCCGTTGAATATCCTCAGCCCACACTCTTTACCGCTATCGAGTCCAAGGCTAAGGGCGACGATGCAAAGGTTGCTTCCGGCATTGCAAAGCTCAAGGAAGAGGATCCTTCCTTCAGCTTCGAAAGAAATGTTGAGACCCGTCAGTCCCTGCTGGGCACCCAGGGCGACCTGCAGACAGGCACCCTGCTGGCAAAGCTCAAGGACAGATACGGCGCAGATATCGTTGTTGTTCCCCAGAAGGTAGCTTACAGAGAGACCATCAAGGGCAATTCCGACGTACAGGGCAAGCACAAGAAGCAGACCGGTGGTTCCGGCCAGTACGGCGATGTTTACATCAAGTTCAGCCCCTCCGCCGAGGAGTTCGAGTTTGCCGATGAGACCGTAGGCGGCTGCGTTCCCAAGAACTTCATTCCCGCAGTTGAAAAGGGACTGCGCGAGTGCATGGAGAAGGGTCCCCTTGCAGGCTGCAAGTGCCAGAACATCAAGGCAACCCTCTACTATGGTTCCTATCACGCTGTAGACTCCGATGAAATGTCCTTCAAGCTGGCTGCTTCCATCGCCTTCAAGAAGGGTATCGTTGAGGCTAAGCCCTGCCTGCTGGAGCCCATCATGCACGTTGAGATCATCGTTCCTCAGGACTACACCGGCGATGTTATGGGCGACATGAACAAGCGCCGCGGCGCCATCCTGGGCATGGAACCTATGCATGGCGGACTGCAGAAGCTGATTGCAGAAGCTCCTCAGGTAGAGCTCTTCAGCTATGCAAACGATCTGAGAGCCATGACTCAGGCAAGAGGCAGCTTCACCCTGAGATTCGAGCGCTACTCCGAGGTTCCCGGCCAGCTGGCTCAGAAGATCATCGAGGCTCACAAGGAAGAGGAAGAGAACGCCTAGTTTTTCCTCTTGTGGGCATCTGCTGATCAAATCAGACATTCAAATGAAGGTCCTTTTGGACCTTCATTTTGTTATACATAAAACAGAATTCTCCCGCCTCAGAGTTCATTTTTTAACAAGACTCCGTTCACATTATTCTTTGTGAAATACCTGACAACGAGTTATTATATATTTGTTAAAGTGTTTTATATTTTTCCGCTTCAGACTGCGGACCACTCAAGGAGGAAAAATATATGAAAGGAAAAAGGATATTTGCAAGCCTTGTGGCATTGTGCCTTCTGATAGGTCTGATGCCCATGGCAGCGTTTGCAAGAGAACCGGACGAGAATACCAAGTGGCAGGATGCAGACCCTGTTCAGGTGGCAACAGCACAGGAGCTTCTTGCTGCACTGCCTTCCGGTGAAAGTGAACCGGATGACAACAACATCATCTGGATAAAAACCGCGGAGATGACTGCGGACATCACACTGACAAGTGGCCAGAGTCTTGAAACGCTCGGCAAGCTGTACATTCCGGACGGCATTACTCTTACTGTGGAGGACGGTGCCTATGCAGAAGCCTCGTTCATCGTTGAGCAGGGTGGAACAATAGATGTCAAACGAGGCGGAGAACTTGCCACGACCATGGGCGGAGAGAAAGCCATTGACATTTCCGGAACGGTTAAAATCAACTCCGGCGCCAAGCTGACATCCCAGATGGGCGGAACCGTTTATGTGGAGCCCAACGGCGTGTTTATAATGGCCGGCGATTTCTACTGCCCGGGTTATCCCCTGGGAGATGACCAACCGGGGATCCGCGCAGGATTCTACAGAGATGATAATGCTATTCTGCCGGCCAGTGCAAACGGTACAGTTCATGCGCTGGTGGACGATGAAAACGGCGACGATCTTTACGCTCAGTTGGTGGCTGCCTTTGACGGAACCGATGTGACCGTCGTACGTGAAGCAGCCGGCCCTCAGCAGAATGACGGCTTCGGCACCTGCAGCGCAGAATACGACCGGGATACCGACAGCTACAGCATCCCGGATGATCCGCGGATCACACAGGGCTACGTCATCAGAAAGGACATGTCCGTTATGATATGCTTCTTCGACGGTGAAGATTCCATAACGGATCTTTCGAGGATTACCCTGGAGGGCGACGGCCTGAGCCTTGAAGAAACCGATACAGAAGGCGTCTTCAGCTTCTCCGCAAGCAAATGGGTGGAAGGAAGAGCTTATCTGGACAAGACTGTGGGGGGAGACAGCGGATCCATCCTGATGGCTGCGTCGATCCCGAATGTGGGCTTCTCCAAGACCACCGAAGGCGGTCAGGATAACTACATTACAGAGTGTACACTGACAGCTGAGAACAATAAGGTCTACGTGGTTTCCAACTATGATGACATAGAGATCACATCCTTCGACTGGGATCAGCAGTTTGCGGAAGCAGAAGAGCTGACCCCCGGTAAGGTATGGGAGCTCACCATCAGCAGCGATGTGCCCGACGATTACTGGATCTGGTTCGAGGCTGAGGCCGTAAATTCAGGAAACACCAGGCCTTTCAACGAAACCGGCAGCCTGAGGATCATCAACACCTTACCCAGACTGCAGGCAACCGAATGCTGGTATGAGGGGCGGGACGATGAATATCGAATCTCCGATAATCCGCGCTTTGAGTCCAGACGCTGGTCGTATAAGGGCGACGGATTCAACCTGGCCTTCCTCTATCCTGATACTGTCATCGGAGACAAACTGGAGTTCAGCGACGGCTGTGAGGCTGAATATGAAGGCGATATCGAGACCGACTACGGCACTCTGTCCGTTTACTGGATACAGATGGAGGGCTGGGACGACATAGCTGTAAGCATGGAAGGCACGGATACCGTATATACCATCATATCCGAGCTGCCCGAGATTGGCGCCTACAAGGCACAGACAGCCACTGAAGACAACTTCATAACCGAGCTGGAGCTCACTTCAGATAACCGCACATTCTACGTTGTCAGTTCCATGCCCGACGACATTAAGATCACAAAGGTGGGCTTCAGGGAAGGCTCAGAAGAGGCGCAGTATGTGGAAAGCATAGAGCCCGTTACCGAAGGAGAGGTCTATCTGGTGACCGTCGGTGAAGATTTCCCCGACGGCTGGGGCATTAATCTGGACGCGGAATTCGTGGGCAGGACCAATCCCGACTGGACCGGCAACATCGGCATCTGGGTAGAGGTCGCCAACAAGATTCCCAGAGCGGAGATCCTCTGGAACGATTACGATGATGAAGCCAGAAGGGATTATTTCGATCTGGAAAATGGCCGCTACGATACGGAAATAGGTATGGCCAGCGGCGAGAACAGATGGTTCGCCGTGACCTTCGGCCGTCAGTTCGTGGATCTGAACGACCTGGAGGCGAGCGAAGGCCTCGGTATCGACTCCTACGATGAGGTGGAAAATGCCATCCAGATCTGGCTCGTCAGCTGGGAACCCCAGACCATAGTCTACAAGGGAGAGGGCGCTTCAGATAACCTGGCGCTGAATACAATAAAGATAAACCCGGAGCTGCCCAGATTTGGCATCTATAAGGCGGACAGCGCTGCCAAGGAGAATTTCCTGACCGAATTCGATATCACCGATGACAACAATGTGGTCTACCTCCTGCCGGCTGACGATCGCTATACCATAAAGGGCATCGGCTATGACAACGAATACATGACCGTTGAAGCTGTTACCCCGGGCAAGGCCTGCAAGGTGACCTTTAAAGAGAATGCTCCCAGCTCCTTCGATGCGCACTGGGAGGTGACATACGATTTCACTGACGAGCATTGGAGCGAAGAGGACGTGACCGATCATGTGGAGCTTAATGTAAGCAACAGCATCACCAGGCTTGTTATGAGCTATGCCTGGGATACCGGTGAAGAAGATCAAGTGAATTTCACCATCCCAGACGAGGATGAGTACCGTGCAAGCCAGTTCGACGTGATGCCCGGTGTCGATTTCGTGGTGTTCTACTACGGCGGTCAGGTCATTACCGATCTGAGCCAGCTGCAGGCCTCCGGCAGCGTGGTGCTCTCCGTTCCCGAAGAGCCTCACGATGAGGGCGTCTTCCGTTTGGAAATGGAGGAATTCGCTGACGCAAGCATCACCTACAAGGGCGCCGATAAGAACAATGTGGTGACCCTGACCGCGAAGCTCAACGAATTTGATGCATATACCACTTCAAAGCCGAGCTACGATACCCGCACAGACATCATAAAGCTTGCGGAATCCACCGAGTTCTATCTCATCGGTACTAATCCGGAATTTGAGATCACGGGCGTAAACATTGCAGAGTTCGTACCTGACGTTGACGATCCGGACTACGATGCGGAGACTAACCCCATCGAAAAACTGGACTATGAAAGCCTGAAGGGTTACATGACTGTCGGTACTCCCACCAAGGATGCAGACGGTAACTGGGTGATCAAGGTGACCGCCGACAAGGACAAGTTTACCGAGAGCAAGGAAGTCGTATTCCAGGCCGAGAGGAAGTATCTCTACGGAGATAATTTCACAGATACCTTCAGCATCTGGCTGGAAATCCAGGCGGAGGCTTCCATTGAGACCTCTGAGCCTAAGCTGGCGGATACCTGTGCATCTGTATCGGATGACATAGACGACGCTGACAAGCCTGCGGCTCAGACTGCCGCCGGAAGCGTAAAGGATGATGCCTCTGCCTCTCTGGTCGATGCCTTCGAGATAGACGAGGATGTCTACGAGGAGGCTCAGCGGCAGATAGAGAATGCATCTGAGGATGCTTCCAACCCGCTCAATGCGGACCTGAAGACAGACACCATCACCATAATTCCTGTGATGTACTACGATGTGGAGGCCAAGACCTTCAGCGCCGATGCCATAACCATGGACATCACGCCCATGGTCACCTACTACGCCACCATCGTTACCCCCGATGCCATAGATCAGATTGGCGATCTGGACAACGATCCCAATACCATCAATCTGGGCAGCACCGGGGCAACTGTGACCAAGGCTGTGACCCTCACCATAGAGCTGCCCGAGTCCTTTGTCACCTCCGGCGGCGCCATCGTGGAGAAGGTCTACATCATCCACACCAAGGATGACGGGACCGAATATGTATATGAAGGCACAGTGGAGAAGGATGCCGATACAGGGGCTTACATAGTGAAGTTCACCAACCCCAACGGCTTCTCCGAGTTCACCTTCACCACCACAGATCCGTCTGTCGCTTCCATCGGAAGCGTGGGCTACACCACAGTCCAGGCGGCCTTTGATGCTGTCAAGAACGGCGAGACCATAGTGATAGGAAAGGCTGTGACCACCACTACCGTGGCCGTTAAAAACGATGCGGAGATGAGCTTTACCGTCAAGACCGAGGGCGAGGGCAAGCTGCCCGAGCAGTTCGATCCCAAGACTGCCGTGGATTCAACCCACTATCCTGTAAGCACCGCAAACTCCAGCGGTGTGGTCACCGTTACCGTAAAGAAGCCGGTACAGCCCAGCTACAGCGCTCCCGAGACCAGGTACACACTGACCTTCGAGACCAACGGCGGCGAGCCCATGGAGAAGGTGACCAAGGCCGAGGGCAGCAGGCTGCTGCTTTCCGCTTACGTTCCTGTGAAGGAGGGCTCCGAGTTCGAGGGCTGGTTCGAGGATGAGGAATTCAAGACCGCCATCGACACCGTGGTATTCACAAAGGATCAGAAGGTCTACGCCAAGTGGAAGGAAGAGGCCAAGCCTCCCGTTGAGAACCCCTTCGTGGATGTCAACCAGGGCGACTACTTCTACGATGCTGTCCAGTGGGCAGTGGCAAACGGCATTACCGACGGCACCAGCCCCACCACCTTCAGCCCCTACAAGGACGCCACAAGGGCTCAGACCGTGACCTTCCTCTGGAGGGCGGCGGGCTGCCCCGAGCCTGAGACCAGCGGCAATCCCTTCGGCGATGTCACCGAGACTGCCTACTACTACAAGGCGGTGCTGTGGGCTAAGGAGAAGGGCATAACCGACGGAACCTCCCCGGACAAGTTCAGCCCGGAGGGCACCGTCACCAGAGCTCAGACGGCCACCTTCCTCTACAGGTTCATCAAGAGCCAGGGCGGCGGCTTCACAGGAATGTGGGCCTTCCCGCTGGATTACACTGATGCGGATCAGGTTCCCGACTACGCCTACGAGCCCTTCTGCTACACCACCATGCACGGCATAGTAGAGGGCAGCAGCGGAAGGCTGACGCCGGGCAGTGACTGCCTCCGCGGGCAGATCGTGACCATGCTCTACAGATACTTCGAGGGCAAGGTTGAATAGGCTGGCTTAATGACCCGGTCCATGGGCAAAGGGACCGGATGCTAAATTCAATGACCGATACCGCCGGAGCGAAATCCGGCGGTATTCTTTTGTTTTATCATTGACAAATTTATACAAATAAGTTAAAATGAACGAAATAATAAAGCTGATGGAGTGTAACATGGCTAAGAAGGCAAAGACAATATTCGTGTGTCAGGAGTGCGGCTCCGAGAGCCCCCGCTGGGCCGGAAAATGCCCCGTTTGCGGGGCCTGGAACAGCTTCGTGGAGGAAAAGGTCATAGAGCCCTCTGGAGGCGCTCAGAAGGCCCGTAAGGGGCTCTCAGAGGCATCAGAAAGGCGCCGGGAGCCTCAGCCCATCACCCAGCTCAAGTCCGGTCAGGCCACCCGCCTGGATACAGGCATAGGGGAGCTGAACAGGGTGCTGGGAGGCGGCCTGGTGGAGGGGAGCCTCACCCTTATCTCCGGCGAGCCGGGCATAGGAAAATCCACTATAATTATTCAGGCGGCGGCCTACATAAGCCAGCACTACGGAAAGGTACTCTATGTTTCCGGAGAGGAGTCCGAGGAGCAGATAAAGATGCGGGCCGACAGGGTCTGCAAAGGGGATCTTTCCAATCTGTATGTGCTTTCCGAGACCAGTCTGGACATGGCCATGGAGGCTGTGGAGAAGCTGGATCCTGTGTTTCTTATAATCGATTCCATCCAGACCATGTACACCGAGGACTACGAGAGCTCTCCGGGCAGCGTGTCTCAGGTCAGGGCCTGCGGCAACATACTGATGAACATTGGCAAGGGCCGCAATATTCCGGTGTTCATAGTGGCTCATGTTACGAAGAGCGGCGAGCTGGCGGGGCCCAAGATAGTTGAGCACATGGTGGACGCGGTGCTGGCCTTCAACGGCGAGCGCAGCCAGGAGCTTCGCATCCTTCGGGCCAACAAGAACCGCTTCGGCACCACCTCAGAGATCGGTGCCTTCGAGATGAGGGAAGAAGGCCTGGTGGAGATAGAAAACCTGTCAGCCAGCTTCCTTGAAGGCCTTGAGGACAGCAGCGAAGGGTCTCTTGCGGCTGCGGTATACGAGGGCACAAGGCCTCTGCTCCTGGAGATACAGGCCCTTACAGCTCCCACAAATGTGGGCTTTGCAAGGCGCACGGCCATTGGCATAGACAATTCCCGCCTGGGCATGATAGTGGCTGTCCTTGAAAGAAAGGCCAGGCTGACCCTCATAAACAGGGACATCTTCGTCAACATCGTTGGCGGCCTAAGACCCGAGGGCACCTCCACGGACCTGGCGGTGGCCTTGGCCATCTGGTCCGGGGAAAAGGGCGTGAAGCTTCCGAAGGGCACCATAGCCATAGGCGAGATAGGCCTTACCGGGGACCTTCGTCCGGTGCAGAACGCGGAGAAGATGGTGAGGGAGGCGGACCGCATGGGCTTCAGGTATCTGTTCCTGCCAAAGCGCAGCGCAGAGAAGCTCAGGGAAAAGCCTCAGAACCTGCAGATCATAGGGATCACAGACATCAAGGAGGCAATTTCAAAAGCTGACACACTGTCTTCACAATAGCTTCATAAGCTTTGAGTATCATCAGATAATAAAATATGAATGTAAAAAGCGAAGCCTTGAGAACACTTGACGTTCGCTTATAAATAAGCATAATTGTAAAAACTCTTTAAGGAGGTTCACATATGGCTAAGATTTTGATCGTGGATGACGAGGAAATGATCAGAAATGTCATCAAGGAATATGCCGCATTCAACAACTACGAGACCGACGAGGCAGCAGACGGCATGGAGGCTGTAAACAAGTGCCTCGTAAACGACTACGACCTCATAATCATGGACATCATGATGCCAAAGCTGGATGGCTACACCGCATGCAAGCAGATCAAGAGGGATAAGGACATACCCGTCATAATGCTCTCCGCAAGGGGCGAGGAGTACGACAAGCTCTACGGCTTTGAGCTTGGCGTGGACGACTATGTGGTCAAGCCCTTCAGCCCCAGAGAGCTCTTCGCAAGGGTTGCAGCGGTGCTGGCTAGGGGCGGAAAGAATTCCGAGACCAAAGCAGAGACCGTGCTGCGCTCTGAGGGCATAGAGGTCAACACTGAATCCAGGACCGTCACCGTGGACGGAGAGAAGGTTGAACTCACCCTTAAGGAGTACGAGATCCTGGTCTACATGATGCAGAATAAGAACATCGCCCTGTCAAGAGACAGACTGCTTTCAGATATCTGGGGCTACGAATTCTACGGCGACGACCGCACCATCGACACCCACATCAAGAATCTGCGCAGCAGACTGGGTCAGTACAGGGACAAGATCTCCACAGTGAGAGGCATAGGATATAAATTCGAGGAATAGGAAGGCCGGAGCTTTTCCGGCTGCAGCGGTGAGGATATGGCAGACAGTCATAAGACTTCAAACAGGCGCAGGCTGGACTTTAACAGCCTGCGTTTCAGACTGACGACAGCGCTTGTGCTGTTCGCCATTATTATAATGAGCTTTTTCTGGGTGCTCCAGACCGGCTTTTCAGGCAATTACTACGAAAGGGTGATGGAAAAGCGGGGGAAGGCCACCATGGAGGCTGTGACGGCGCAGTATTCCTCCTCGGAGACCCTGGACCCCGACGAGCTGGCCCAGAAGCTGATGGAGCTCTCCCAGGATACGGACATGTTCGTGTACATAGAGGCTATAGACGGCAGCTGCACCATTTCCTCTGAGACCAGGATGCCCTACGGCCGCTTTGCGGTGAACGGCGCCAGGATAGTGGACAAGGCAAGGGCCATGCTGCTGATCGGAGAGCAGGACAGCGTAAGCTATTACGTGGAGAGCGGCGGAGAAAAGACCATTCTTGTGAATGCCAGTAAGGTCTCGAGCCCCTACCGCTGCGAGGCCTATGTGTATGTGATCACACCCATCACCCCCCTGGGGCCTGCGGCGGAGATCATGAGCTCCCAGCTTCTTATAGTTACCATCTTTTCAATTATACTGGCAGGCATCATCGCCCTGCTCTACACCCGCATACTGGTAAAGCCTGTCACCGAGCTCAATGCCAAGGCAAAGCAGCTTTCCGCGGGCAATTACGACATAGATTTCGATGTTCAGGGCTATACGGAGATCGAGGACCTGTCCCACACCCTGACACAGGCGGCGGACGATCTGAGCAAGTCGGATCAGCTGCAGAGGGATCTTCTCGCCAACGTGTCCCACGACCTGAGGACGCCTCTTACCATGATCAAATCCTACGCGGAACTGATCAGGGATATTTCGGGGGACAACAAGGATCGAAGGGATGAGCATCTGCAGGTCATCGTGGACGAGACCGACAGGCTTTCGGAGCTGGTGGGCGATATCCTGACCCTGTCCAAGCTTCAGTCGGGCACTGAGAAGATGGATCTTAAGGATGTGGATATACAGAAGGCGGCGGAGTCGGTCCTTGGCATCTACAAGGTGCTGGAGGAGTCCGACGGCTTCCGCTTCAACTTCAAAGATCTGCCGGGAGAGGTCATGGTCAGGGCGGATGAGCACCGCATAAAGCAGGTCATCGCAAATCTCATCTCAAACGCAGTCCGCTACAGCGGCGACGGCAGGGATGTGGACATAGTCTTCAGCAAAGAGGATGGCCGTGTCCGCTGCGAGGTGAGGGATCACGGCATTGGCATAGCAAAGGAGGATCTGGACAATATCTGGAACCGCTACGAAAAGGCCAGCCGTCAGGGTACAAGAAGCCATAGCGGCGGCACAGGTCTTGGACTTTCCATAGCAAGGGAGATCTTAGAGAAGCACGACGCCGTATACGGGGTGGAGAGCGCGCTGGGAAAGGGCAGCTGCTTCTGGTTCAGTCTTCCAGTAGAATAGATAATATAACGATATAGAACCATAAGAAACATTTTAGTTGACATAAGTTTATTGAAATGATATATTTTCATATTTTAGTTTGACCACTATCGATTTTTTTGATATAATCCCTTTACGGAGGGATAGTTATGTTTTCTATTGGAGACAAGGTCGTATACCCCATGCACGGGGCGGGTACAATTGAGTCAATAGAAGAGAGAAAGGTTTTAGGGGAAACACGTTCTTATTATATTCTTCATATAATGCACGGAAATATGCAGGTGATGGTGCCCACCGACGGGAATGGCACAGGACTCAGGGGCATTGTATCGAAGGATGTTGTAGATACGGTAAAGGTCATTCTTTCCGCTGATTCAACACCCATGGATGTAAACTGGAACCGCAGGAACAGAGACAATCTGGAGAAGCTCAAGACCGGAGACATCTGTCAGGTTGCCGAGGTGGTTCGTAACCTTTTGCGTGTCGACAGGGTGAAGACCCTGTCCACAGGAGAAAAGAAAATGCTGCAGAGCGCCCGGCAGATCCTTGCCAGCGAGATCTCTCTCGTGCAGGGACAGGACGAGGCTGAAGTACTGCTCATGATCGACTCTGCTGTCTGATCCCCAGGCAGCAGGGCTCATTTAACATATACGAAACTTAATAAAACAAGGAGGCTACAATTTAATGATCAAAAGGCTGTTCCGTTGGATATTTGTTGTCCTCGGAATGCTTTGCGGTTATGGAGTGTCAAACTATCTGCTGACATCTCTGGTTCCCCAGCTGGGCTATGAGATGGATTTCCGGCTGGTTCTGTCCCTGGAGATACTTGCAGTAATTTTATTCGCTATTATTTTTTACCTTTTATACAACACACTCCATAAAGGCGGGGAAAA
>JAEEPD010000104.1 GCA_016284575.1 Bacillota bacterium
ATGTTCACCGTGGAGCAGCGCATGGAGATGCTCCGTGCAGACACCGCTCACCTTAAGAACGTGAGGGTCATCTCCTTTGAGGGCCATCTGGCCAATTTCGTCATCGAAAACGGCTACAACGCCATGTTCAGAGGCTTAAGAAGCGAGTCCGACTTCGGCTACGAGATCCAGCTGGAGCATATCTACAGAAAGTTCTTCGACGGCAAGGCTGAAACAGTTTACCTGATGACCGATCCCCAGTACTCATATATCAGCTCCAGCATCGTGCGTGAGAACTACCTGCTGGGAGCCGATATCAGCGGCTGGGTGTCCGAAGAAGTCTATGAAATGATGAAAAAATATAAATCTATAAAATAAAGGGGGCTATTATGGCAGTACTTGAATTATTAGACGAACTTGAAGAGGTTGTGGAACTGGCTAATTCCGTTCCCGTTGTCAGAAAGATCATGGTGGATCCCAACGAGATCCTCGAGATAGTAAAGGAGATCAGACTGGAGCTGCCCGATGAGATCCAGCAGGCTCAATATATAAAGGACGAGCGCCAGAGGATACTGGACGAGGCCAAGGCTGAGTACGAGAAGATCATCAAGCAGGGTCAGGAAAAGGCTGAGCAGCTCATCGAAAACGACGAGATCACCGTAAAGGCAAGGGCCAGAGCGGAGGAGATCATGAAGGTGGCAAGGGAGAACTCCTCCATCATGAAGATGAGCATCCTGGACTATACTGACAGCATGCTCTATAACCTTCAGGAGAAGGTTGACCAGCTCTATGCCACATACTTCACCGACATGTACGATGAGCTTCAGTCTTCCTTCGAGAAGATCAATGCCAATATCGCTCAGTCAAGAAGCGAAGTTAAGGATCAGATCTACAAATCACAGCAGGAAAACAACGTATAAGCCATGAAATGTGCCGGAATCATATCTGAATTCAATCCGTTTCACACCGGTCACAGGCACCTTATAGACAGCATCAGAGAGGTAACATCCCCTGATGCTGTTGTTTGCGTTATGAGCGGCGATTTTGTCCAGAGGGGCATGCCAGCCATGTGGGACAAGTACGACAGGGCTCAGACCGCCATAGAGGGCGGAGCTGACCTGGTGCTTGAGCTGCCGGCAGTATATGCGGTGAGCGGCGCCGGCTCCTTCGCGAGAGGGGGCGTAAAGGTCCTTAAAGGCCTCGGCTGCGTAAAATACCTGGGCTTTGGCAGCGAATCCGGAAACGGAGAGCTGCTTATGCAGGCCGCTTCAGTACTTTCCCGGGAGCCTGAAGCCTTCAGCAATGCCTTAAGGGACGAGCTGGCGCAAGGCCGGTCTTATCCTGCAGCCTACAGCAGCGCTGCAGCTGAAATAGGCCTGGACCCCAGGCTGTTCAGCGGGGCTAATGACATTCTTGCCCTGGAATACCTTAAGCAGAACCTTTTGCAGGATGCGGGCTTTGAGCCTGCGGCTGTGCTGAGGCAGGGAGCTAAGCACAACAGCAGCTTCACTGCCGACGGCTATGCCTCCGCCAGCTACCTCAGGGAGCTGGCCCTGGATATACCGGGAAACTATGAGGAGCTGAAGAAATACCTGCTGCCTGAAAGCCTCGAGCTGCTCAGCAGCCGGCCTCACTTTGGAAGGACCGAGGAGGACAGGTATTTCCGCATCATAAGCCACATGCTTCAGGCTGTAAACGCCAAAGAGGCAGCTCAGGCAGCGGAGATAAGCGAGGGCTTCGAAGCCCAGCTCATAAAGTCCGCCTGGAGCGCTGACAGTCTTGACAGCCTTATAATGGGCGCCAAGATAAAGCGCTTCACCTACGCAAGGATCGCCAGGATGCTATGTCAGCTCTTCCTTGGTATCACAAAGTCTGTGGTAAAGCGCTGCGAGGAGGAGGATCTCTGCTATGCCAAGGTGCTGGCCTTCAACAATACGGGAGCCGAGGTCCTGAGAACGGCTCAGGAGCAGGGGAGCATACCAGTCATCAGCAACGTAAACAAGGACAGGAAGAGCAGCCCCGCCATAAGGCCAATGCTGGAGGTGGATATACGTGCCTCTGAGCTTTACGGACTCATAATGGGTGCGTCACCTAAAGATTATTCAGACCTTACTTGCATTCCGAAGCCCTGTAATATATAATATTTGCGGTTTTTTGCTGACGGGGAGTCCCTGGACAGGTCCGGAAGCAACAAATGATCAGGAAATAATTGATTTATAATTATAATCCAAAGGAGAATCACATGAAAGTATTAGTAATCAATTGCGGAAGCTCCTCTCTTAAGTATCAGCTGCTGGACATGGCAGATGAGAGCCTCCTTTGCAAAGGCCTCGTAGAGAGAATCGGAATCGAAGGATCCATTCTGACCCACACCAAGATCGGTCAGGACAAGTTCATCCTCGAGACCCCCATGAAGGACCACACCGAAGCCATCGGTCATGTTATCGATGCTCTGACCGACGCTGATCACGGCGTTGTAAAGTCCATGGACGAGATCGGCGCAGTAGGCCACAGAGTGGTACACGGCGGCGAGAAGTTCGCTGAATCCGTACTCATCACCGATGACGTTATCAAGGCCATCGAAGAGTGCTCTGACCTTGCTCCTCTGCACAATCCCGCAAACCTGCTGGGAATCGCAGCCTGCCAGAAGCTCATGCCCAAGACTCCCATGGTCGCTGTATTCGATACCGCATTCCATCAGACCATGCCTCCCGAAAGCTATATCTACGCTCTGCCCTATGAATACTATGAGAAGTACGGCGTAAGAAGATACGGCTTCCACGGAACCTCCCACAGATATGTTGCTCAGAGAGCTGCTGCCATGCTCGGCAAGCCCCTCGAAGAACTGAAGATCATCACCTGCCACCTGGGCAACGGCGCATCCGTTGCTGCCATCAAGAACGGCAAGTGCTATGACACCTCCATGGGTCTGACCCCGCTGGAAGGCCTGGTAATGGGCACCCGCTGCGGCGACATCGACCCCGCCATCATCGGCTTCATCGCTTCTAAGGAAGGCAAGACCATCGCAGAGATGGATGCCATCATGAACAAGAAGTCCGGTCTTCTGGGCGTTTCCGGCATTTCCTCCGACTCCAGAGACGTTGAGGCTGCTGCCAACGAGGGCAACTACAGAGCAGATCTGGCTCAGAAGCTGAATTATCACAGAGTTAAGCACTACATCGGCGCTTACATCGCAGAAATGAACGGCTGCGACGCCATCGTATTCACTGCAGGCCTTGGCGAGAACTCCAAGACCGCAAGAGCAGCTATCTGCGCTGACATGGAATATCTTGGCATCGAGCTCTGCGGCAAGTGCAACGATATCCGTGGCGAGGAAGCCTTCATCAACAAGGCAAGCTCCAAGGTAAAGATCCTGCTGATCCCCACCAACGAAGAGCTTATGATCGCCAAGGATACTGTCGAGAAAGTAGAAGGCTAACTTCAGAAAAAACTTCAAAATATAAGTATTTTCCGCTTGACAAGCGGACAACTCACACTTATACTGTAGAAGTTATTTTACGGAAGAAGGAGGTGTTCACATGGCAGTTCCAAAGAGAAAAACTTCCCATGCTAATAAGAGCAGCAGAAAGACAGCAAACATGAAGAAGGCTATGCCCGCGCTGTCCGAATGCCCGCAGTGTCATCAGCCCAAGCTTCCTCACAGAGTTTGCCCGAATTGCGGTTATTATGACGGTCAGGCAGTAGTTGCTGAGGAATAATCGATAGACTAATCTTTTAGCTAAAGGAACCATAAAAGCGGCCTTGCGCAGGGCCGCTTTTTACGTTGCATGATATGGTGGATCTGCTTCAGCTGTGATATAATAATTAATCGGGCGATTTGATCGCTTCAGAACGGAGTTAACAGAATATATGAAATATCTTAAAAGAATACTGGCTGCAGTACTTAGTCTGCTGCTCTTGGCCATCATAGTCTTTTTTACGATACCCCTTACTGAGAGAAGAGATAAGACGCCTGTGGAGGGTTCAGCGGACTGGATGGCGGTGCTTTCGGATGAGTTGCCTCTCAGCAGTATTTATATCCCGGGTACCCACGACAGCGCCTCGAACCACGTGCAGCTTGGCTATTTCAGCAAGTGTCAGGCTTCGGATATAAAGACCCAGCTGGAGGATGGCTTCAGGTATCTTGACATAAGACTGGGCTTTGACGGTGATCAGCTGGTCCTTTGGCATGGCTTTTGCAAGTGCAGGACCGGAGCTGCTCCCTGGAGTCCGGCGCTGACCCTGAATGATATACTGGAGCAGTGCTATGCTTTTCTTGATGAGCACCCGGGGGAGACAATTGTTTTTGTAGCCAAAAATGAAAGAAACGATGATGACACGGAATTCCAGAGGGCTGTGAATAAGGCCGTTTCCAAGGATCCGGGCCGCTGGCTTCTGACAAGCTCCATACCGACCCTTGGAGAAAGCAGGGGGCGGATAGTGCTGTTCAGGCAGTACGCCGACGCGCTTTCTCTTGCTTCAAACAGCGGCATACAGATGTCCTGGCCTAAGCAGAATGCAGGCGTTGACCTGAGCGAAAGCCTTGCCTCTGTGCCTCAGCCTGCCTTTGACCTTTTCATTCAGGATAGGTATAAATACGATGCTGACGAAAAGTGGGAGGCTTTTAAATACAGCCTCAAGGCTGCCGAAGGCAGCGATGGCCTTGTGGTCAGCTTTCTCAGCACCAACGGGTCGCCCGCCTACGGACATCCTTATAAATATGCAGTGGATCTGAACAAAAGATTCCTTGCGGAGGACATAAGCTTTGCGC
>JAEEPD010000105.1 GCA_016284575.1 Bacillota bacterium
TGATATGCTCCAGCTGGATCTCGTAGCCGAAGTCGGACTCGCTTCTTAAGCCTCTGAACATAGCGTTGTAGCCATTTTCGATGACGAAATTGGCCAGATGACCCTCAAAGGAGATGACCCTCACGTTATTAAGGTGAGCGGTGTCTGCACGGAGCATCTCCATGCGCTGCTCCACGGTGAACATGTTGGATTTTGAATAGTTCTTTGCGACGCAGACGTCAAGCTGATCGCAGAGCTTTGCGGCGCGGTTGATCATGTCCATGTGTCCCATGGTAGGAGGATCGAAGGCTCCGCTGACAAGGCATTTGTACATTTTTGTGACCTTTCCTGGTTTATTTTTGTTTATTGTTATAGTTTTGTTATAGTTTTCGGGTCTCCCACAGGGACTCGCCGCGTTGCGGCATCGCTGCAGCAGACCACTCGTAAACTAATCCTCTGAATCTTGTGAATACTGATAAATGGTGACTGTGGTCTTGCCGTAGCGGCGTGTCTTTATCATTTTAAAGCTGCCGATCTCCTCGGGCACGACCTCTCTGTGCTCGTGCTCGCAGACTATAATGCCGTCCTCGCTGATGTTGCCGGCCTCTTCGATAGCTCTGATGGCGGGAAGAAGATAGCCGTTGGCATAGGGAGGATCAAGGAAGAAGATGTCCACCTTCTGGCGTACCCTTTTTATGTTCGACTGATAGTCTCCGCTAAGGAGAATGGCCTTTTCCAATACTCCGCAGCTGCGCACATTCTCCTTTATAAGAGACATGCTCTCCCTGCTGCTGTCGGAAAAGAATACGGTGCCGGCACCCCTGCTTATGGCTTCAAGCCCCAGGTTTCCGGTGCCTGAGAACACGTCCATGGCAGTAAAGCCCTCGTAGATATAGGGTATGAGCATGCTGAAAACAGCCTCCTTCACCTTGTCGGAAGTGGGCCTTATGTCATCGGTCCTGGGCGATTTCAGTTTGCGTCCCTTAAGGGAGCCTGCGATTATCCTCAAAGCAGTTTACCTCTTTATCGAATAAGTATTTTATCATTGTATCCTTATGGTATCAAGTACTGAATGCATACTGTCAGCGGTATATTCTTTCCTCGGTGACGATAAAATGCACCGGATAGTCCCAGGCTTCGTGGGGTATGTCTGTACCCTTCTGCACTTCAAAGGCTATGGCGCATATGTCCGCATTGACGCAGCCCGGAAGGAAGCGGTCGTAGTAGCCGCCGCCCATTCCGAGGCGGTAGAGCTCCTCGTCGAAGGCGGCGCAGGGACAGACCACCAGGTCTATATCTTCAGGAGAAATTATCGCAGAGCGTTCAGCCACAGGCTCTCCTATGCCGAAGCTGCCTTTTTGGAAGGCCTCGGGACCATCGGGCTTCAAAGCAAGCATTTTATGGTCCTCTATGCAGAGCGGATAAAGCAGAGTCTTGCTGTCTCTTTCTGCGCAGTCCTCCAGAAGAGCAAGGCTCAGCTCTCCTCTTGCGGCCTTATAGATCATTATGGTTCTGGCATTTTTATACTCTTCAGTGCCCATAAGGAGCCTGCAGGCAGAGGTGGATCTCTTCTGGTTATCTTCAGCGCTCAGTGCCCTTCTCGCTCTTATGTATTTTCTTCTGAGCTCATCCATAGCATTTTTATTCTAATGATATTAACATAAATATATTATAGTAATTTTACGATGAATGTCACAATATCAGTGCATCTGTCTCCAGATAGCGTTCCTTTATGGTCTTAAGCAGCATGGAATTCTCAGGGGCTTGGAGTCCCGGATCCGATTCCATCAGCTCCTGAGCATCCAGCCCTGCCTTTTGCGCCACCTTTATGTGCTTTGAAAGGTCCGCCAGCACCAGCTGGGGCAGTCCGTGCTGCCTGTAGCCCAGCATCTCGCCCGGGCCTCTCATCTCCAGATCCTTGTCCGCAATGACAAAGCCGTCATTGGTTGAGACCATTATGTCCGCCCGCTCCGCAGCAATCTCCCCGGGGTCCTCACCCAGCACCAGCAGGCAGTAGGACTGGTATTCCCCTCTTCCTACGCGGCCTCTGAGCTGATGCAGCTGAGCAAGCCCGAATCGCTCCGAATTTTCTATGAGCATCACAGAAGCGTTGGGCACGTTGATACCGACCTCTATGACCACCGTTGAGATGAGCACCGAGATCTCGCCTCTGTAGAAGCTGGCCATAACAGCATCCTTTTCCTTCTGGTCCATGGCACCGTGCACCAGGCCACAGCTTACGTCCTTATGCTCTCTCTGAAAATCCTCGTAGAGACCTTCAGCGGAATGACCGTCAATGGCTTCAGAATCCTCGATAAATGGAGCAACTATATAAGCCTGACGGCCCTTTTTAACTTCATCCAGGAGCTCCTTATAGGCCTTCCTCCGCTCCTCCTCACAAAATTTCTTAGTGATTATAGGTGTCCTTCCGGGAGGCATCTCGTCTATCACGGAAACATCCAGGTCCCCGTAGAGCACCAGGGCAAGGGTCCTTGGTATGGGCGTTGCGGTCATTACAAGAACGTCGGGATTCTCGCCCTTTCCAGCCAGGCTCTTCCTCTGGTTTACGCCAAAGCGGTGCTGTTCGTCAGTTATGACCAGCCCCAGCTTATAAAACTCTACGCCCTCGGATATCAGAGCGTGGGTGCCCACAGCGATCTGAGTCTCACCTGTCCTCAAACGTTCAAGGGCAATGCGCCTCTCCTTTGCGCTTAAGGAGCCGGAGATAAGATCCACTGTAAAGCCCAGGGGAGTAAGATCTCTGCTCAGGGTCTCAAAATGCTGCTGGGCAAGAAGCTCAGTGGGTGCCATAAAGGCCCCCTGAAAACCGGCCTTTGCAGCCTGGCACAGCGCAGCCTCAGCCACAGCGGTCTTACCGCTTCCCACATCTCCCTGGACCAGCCGGTTCATTGCCTTATCCGATGCCATGTCACCCAGCACAGCCTTAAGGCAGCGCTGCTGCGCACCGGTGAGGCGGTAAGGAAGAGACTTTACAAAAATCCCTGCTCCATCGCTTTCTATGGGCTGCCCTTCTCTGCCGCTTCCAAATCGGTCCTGAGACAGCAGAACAGCCATCTTAAGATCGAAGAGCTCCTCGTATATGAGTCTGTATCTTGCCTCGCGGTAGCGTGCCTCATCCTCAGGATAATGG
>JAEEPD010000106.1 GCA_016284575.1 Bacillota bacterium
GCTATACACAGGAAACAGCGCAAAGGCAGCAAAATAGCAGCTGCTTACCGCAATCAACTGCCGCAGGGCTTCAGGCTCTGCGGCGTTTTAATATGATCACTCATAGCTCAAAATGCTTGACAGGGGAGATAACGATTGTTATACTGTCATTCAGTTAGCCATGGCTAACGCAAGGCCCTTCCTATTATTTTAATTTTCATACATGTCCCATGAATGCAAAAAACTTTGATATTAAAAGCGCTCTGCTGGAAAGCGGAAAGAAGGAATTCCTTCGCTGCGGCTTTGAAAAGGCTTCACTTCGGACCATCTGCCGCAACGCTAAGGTGACCACAGGTGCCTTTTACAGCTATTTTTCGAAGAAGGAGGACCTCTTCAACCAGCTTGTGGAGCCCATGCTGACGGAATACAGAAGGGTATATGATCATGTCATGGAAAGGGAGCTGGAGGACCTTACTCTGAGCTCGGACAATGAAGCCCGTATAGTAGGATTTGTGGTCAGCCACAGGGATGAATTCCGCCTGCTTTTCGACTGCTCCGACGGCACTCAGTACAGCGGATTTAAGGAGGAGCTTCTCGAGGGGCTGTTCATGCAGGGCTATCAGAACTACTTCGACCGCTACAGCGGCAAAAGTGTGGACCCGGATCTGGTAAGGATAATCCTGAACATGAAATTCCAGCAGTATATGGAGCTTATCTACGGAGAGTATTCAATGGAAAAAATCAAAAAACTCACAGCGTGGCTCTCGGTCTATTCCGAAGCCGGTTTCAAGGCTCTGATGAAGAGCATATCAAACGAAGGACAATAAAAGCCTGACCGGAAGGGTCAGGCTTTTAAAATAACAAAGGATAGCAGATGTTATCTGCAGCGATAGTCATAAAAAGGAGAAACAAAATGGCTAAAAGAGAAGTAACAAACAGCAATCAGCAAAACGATCGCAGGATGAAGACCAAGGACCTGATCTATGCAGGCGCATTCGGAGCCATATACCTGGTGGTGATGCTGGTCATCGTCATGGGTACCAGCGGCATCGCCATCATGTACCTGCTTGCACCCCTCACCGTGGGCATAGTCTGCGCCACCATCTACGAGCTCTGCGTACTTAAGGTAAAGAAATTCGGCCCGGCTCTTATACTCGGCGTGCTTTTCAGCCTTGTGTCCTGCATGGGCAACATCCCCGGCATGATAGGCTGCTTTATTGCTGCCCTGCTGGCGGAGCTCATCATCAAGGCCGGCGGCTACAGCTCAAGAAAGAGCTATCTGGCTTCCTATCCCATATTCAATCTGACCATGGCCATGCCCTACACCATGCTGGGCTTCCAGAGAGAGACCTTTATCCGGAGAGCAGCAGACTGGTACAGCCAGGGGTACGCGGATGCTCTGGACGCCGCAGCACCCAGCTGGATCTGGTACGGTATTGCCGTTGAGGCTGTTATCGGAGGCATCATCGGTGTGCTTCTGGCTTCAAAGCTCATCAAAAAGCACTTCGACAAGGCGGGCATCATTTAATGGATCTTACACTTTACGGCGACGATTCCAAGGGGCTTATAAAGCTGGATCCAAGGACTAAGATGCTTATGGTCCTGTCCAGCGGAGTGCTGAGCTTTTTCAGCTACAACGATGTGCCCCTGTTCGTCTTCTGCACAGTGCTCTGTACGCTGCTTGCCCTCTGTGGCAAGCCCTTGACCGCTCTGAAGGGCTACCTTGCATTTGCTGTGGCTCTTTATCTGCGCTTTTGCATATCCAGCAGAGCCAGTGCCGCTCCTTTTCTTGAGATTATCTCGCAGGTGCTCATAACCGTACTGCTCTACTGCCTTCCTGTTGTGCTGTCCTTCATTCTTCTAACGGGCACCACAAGGATAAGCCAGTTTATCTCGGCCTTTCAGGCCATGCATCTGCCCATGAAGGTCATCATACCGGTGGCGGTTTTCTTCAGGTTCATACCCACAGTTCAGGAGGAGTGGACAGGCATAAGAAAGGCCATGGCCTTCCGGGGGATATCCGTTGGCCTGGGCTCGATCTTCCGTCACCCCATGAGGACCGTCGAATATGTACTCGTACCCATGCTTTTCAGCTCCATCTCCGTGATGGAGGAGCTGGCTTCCGCTGCTCTTGCGAGGGGAATGGATATGGATGTGAAGCGCAGCTCATATCAGAGCGTAAGGCTGGGTCCTGCGGATTATATCGCCGGCGGCATCATCCTGGCAGTGACCATATACGTCATGAGCTCGGGCTGGTAAGGAGGCTGAAATGATAGAATTTAAAAATCTCAGCTTCCACTACGGAGGCGAGCATGGCACGGGGGAGGGCGTCGACCATATCGATCTCAGGATAGATGACGGCGAATTCGTTGTGCTCTGCGGCCGCAGCGGCTGTGGAAAGACCACCCTGACCCGCCTCATAAACGGCCTTGCCCCTCAGTTTTTTGAGGGACCGCTGGAGGGCAGTGTGACGGTAAACGGAAGAAACGTATCCACCAAACCCCTGTCATCCATCTCAACACTGGTGGGCAGCGTTTTTCAGAACCCCAAAAGCCAGTTTTTCAACATCGACACCACCAGCGAGCTGGTGTTCGGCTGCGAGAATCAGGGACTTGAAAGAGCGGAGATAGCGCAGCGGCTGGAGCAGACCGTAAATGACATGCAGCTTCAGAATCTGCTGGACCGCAATATCTTCGAGCTGGCCGGCGGTGAAAAGCAGCAGATAGCCTGCGGATCCGTATATGCCTCCCGTCCGGAGGTCTTCGTGCTGGACGAGCCATCTTCAAATCTGGACAAGAAGGCCATCTGGCGACTCAGGAAAATCCTGGAGCGCATAAAGCAGAGCGGAAAGACCGTGGTCATCTCTGAGCACAGGCTCTACTATCTGATGGATCTGGCGGACCGCTTCATTTACATGGAGGACGGGTATGTCAGAAGGGATATTCCCGCGGCTAAGATGAGGGCCCTGTCCGACGATGAGCTGAAGTCCATGGGGCTGCGCTGCACGGATCTTTCGAGGCTTGAAAAATCCCGGGAGAACCCGGATGCACAGCCCGGCGGAAGGCCTGCGATCGAGGGCCTTGATATCTCCTGCAACCGCGGCAATACAAAAATACTGGATGTGGAAAGGCTGACGCTTCCTGAAAACAGCGTCGTCGCCCTTATAGGAGACAACGGCTGCGGCAAATCTACCCTGGCTGAGACCCTTTGCGGCGTCATCCCGGGCAGCGGCTCCGTGGCCTTTGGCGGCGAATATCTGACTGACAAGCAGCGGGCGCGCCGAAGCTTCATGGTCATGCAGGATGTCAACCGCCAGCTTTTCTCAGAGAGCGTTATAGAGGAGCTCACTCTGAATGCTGCGGCAGACAGGGACAGGGCTATGGAGCTGCTGGAGGAGCTGGACCTTTCGGGCCAGGCGGAGCGTCACCCCGCATCCCTTTCCGGAGGCCAGAAGCAGCGGGTCGCTATCGCATCTGCTCTCTGCGCAGGCAAGGAGATCATATTCTGCGACGAACCCACCAGCGGGCTGGACCGCGGCGGCATGGAGAATTTCGGAAGGCTGCTCCGCAGCATGCGGGACAGGCTCCGTTGCACGGTCATAATCACCCACGATCCAGAGCTGGTGCTTGAATGCTGCACCCACGTGATGCACATAGAAAACGGCCGTGTTATGGCCTTCTACCCGCTGGACAGGGAGGGGACAGAGCGTGTCCTCTATTATTTCCTTTCCCCCAGCGATGAAAGCAGCACAAAAAAGCGGGAAAACCTGTCTGCCGTCGGAAAGATACTCAAATATACAGGCTCCTACAGGAAGTATACCTTCGCCGCCATCGCGCTGATGCTGCTGGGTGCGGCGTCGAGCGTCATTCCCTACCTTTCGGTGTACCGGCTGATAGATCAGCTGGTGCAGAGGCAGCCTCTGAGCGGCATTGCGGCGGCAATAGCCGTGGTGCTGCTGGGAGAGCTGGGATATGCGGTATTCTACAGTCTGGGGCTTAAATACTCACACAAGGCGGCCTACGGCACCCTGGAGAACATTCGCTGCAGCCTGCAGGAAAAGATGGAGCTCCAGGCTCTGGGGGACATTCAGGAGCTTGGAAGCGGCGCAGTCAAAAAGCTTTTCATAGATGACGTGGAGTCCATCGAGGCTCTGCTGGCCCATATGCTGCCAGAAGGCATAGCAAACCTGGTGGTCCCGCTGATAGTGCTGCTGGTGCTGGCCTTTGCAGACTGGCAGCTGGCTTTGGTGACCATCATCACCATAATGTTTGGCGCGGCGGCCTCCACTCAGATGTACTCCGTGGGCATGGACCGCATGGGAAGCTACTTCGCGGCATCCAAACGGCTCAATAACAGCATCATCGAATATGTAAACGGCATGGAGGTGGTCCGTGTGTTCAACCGCCAGGGAGAGGTTGGACAAAATTTTGCGGACACAGTTAAGTCCTACAGGGATTTCGCCCTGGCCTGGTACCGGGTGTGCTGGCCCTGGATGGCTGCCTATGGCAGCATCTTCGCCAACATCGCCTTCTACACCATCCCCTTCGGCGCCATGCTCATCCTGCTGGGGCAGCTCAGTCTGTCCCGCTACATTCTGTGTCTTTGTCTTTGCTTTGCCATCGGCCCTCAGCTTATGCATCTGATGAGCTTCCTGGGGCTGCTGCCACAGGTAAATTTCAAGATACAGGCTCTGGAGAAGGCTCTGGACAGGACCGCGCTCAGGACCGGCTGTGAGGCCTTTACCGGTGCTGGACATGACGTGGAATTCAGGGACGTGCATTTTGCCTACAAGGGGACGGAGGTCCTCAAGGGCGTAAGCTTTACTGCAAAGGAGGGTCAGCTTACGGCGCTCGTGGGAGCAAGCGGCAGCGGCAAGAGCACCCTTGCGAAGCTTCTGGCCCATTTCTACGATGTGAGCGGAGGAAGCATTTCCATAGGCGGTCAGGACATCAGGCATATGAGCCCGGATGCGTTGGATGGAGAGGTATCCTACGTTTCACAGGAGCTTTTCCTCTTCAACAAGAGCATACTGGAGAATATCCGCGTGGGACGAAAAGGCGCCACAGATGAGGAGGTCCGGGAGGCTGCAAGGAAGGCCTGCTGCGATGAGTTCATACTGGAGCTGGAGGATGGCTACGACACCTCCGCAGGCAAGGCGGGGAACATGCTCTCCGGCGGCCAGAAGCAGCGCATAGCCTTTGCAAGGGCTATCCTTAAGGACGCGCCCATAATCGTTCTGGACGAGGCCACAGCCTTTGTGGACCCGGAAAACGAAGCCCGCATGAACGATGCCATTAAAGAGATAATCAAAAATAAAACCGTTATAGTGATAGCCCATAAGCTGCGCTCTGTGGCAGGGGCGGATCAGCTGGTGCTCCTTGAGGGCGGAAAGGCCGCAGCCTGCGGCACCCATCAGGAGCTGCTGGCGGCTTCGGCGGGCTACCGAAAGCTCTGGGAGGCTTCGGAAAGCTCTGGCAGCTGGTCCCTGAAGGGGAAGGAGGCGGAAAAATGATCGCATCAGTCCACCGCATACTGAAATTTTCAGGTCCCTTCGCAGGGCGGATCAGGGCTGCTTATCTTTTCAGCCTTCTCAAGTCCATCTGCAACAACCTGCCCATCATGATATCGGTATACATCATCAACTCCCTTATGGAGGGCAGCTTCCGCATGCCCCACTGCATTTTCCTTGCCTGCCTCATGGTCCTGGTCCTGGTGCTGGGGGCACTTTTTCAGAACCTGGCAGACCGCTTTCAGTCCACCGCTGGCTACGAGGTCTTCGCAAAG
>JAEEPD010000107.1 GCA_016284575.1 Bacillota bacterium
CTTCCTTGCCACCTTGCGGCAGACATTGGAGATCTCCTTCTCCAGTCCGCGGACGCCGGATTCTCTGGTGTGGGAGCTAATGATCTCCTTGATAGCACCCTGCTGGAAGCTGATGTCCTTCTTTTTGAGACCGTTAGCTGTGATCTGCTTGGGCACCAGGTACTGCTTTGCGATATTGAGCTTTTCCTCCTCCGTATATCCGGAGATCTCTATCAGCTCCATGCGGTCCAGAAGAGGTCTTGGAATGGTGGCGGAGGTATTTGCCGTTGTTATGAACATGACGGAGGACAGATCGAAGGGTATCTCCAGGTAGCGGTCCACGAAGTCCTTGTTCTGTTCGGGATCTAAGACCTCCAGCAGCGCGGAGGCAGGATCTCCCCTGAAATCTGCGCCTATCTTGTCCACCTCGTCGAAGAGGAATACGGGGTTGCTGCTCTTGCAGTCCCTTATGGCCGACATGATGCGGCCGGGGATGGCACCCACATAGGTGCGCCTGTGGCCTCTGATCTCTGCTTCGTCACGTACGCCGCCAAGGGACATGCGCACGAACTGCCTGCCCTGGGCTCTGGCTATGGACTTGGCAATGGAGGTTTTGCCCACGCCCGGAGGACCCACAAGGCAGATGATGGGGCTCTTTTCGTTCTTGGCGAGGGTCTGGACCGCCAGGTATTCCAGTATGCGGTCCTTGACCTTCTCCAGCCCGTAGTGGTCCTCGTCCAGGACCTGCTGGGCCTGGTGAAGATCCGTGTTGAGCTTGGAGTATTTGTTCCAGGGAAGATCGAAGATCCACTCTATATAGCTCCTGATGACCGCCAGGTCCGGAGCATAGGAGGGCAGCTTTGAAGCCCTGTTTATCTCTTTTTCTATCTTTTCTGCCACAGCCTCGGAGAGCTTGAGCTTCTTCAGCTGCTTGCGCCAGTTTTCCACCTCGGACTGGATGTCGTCGTCTTGACCCAGCTCCTCCTGAATGGGGCGCATCTGTTCCCTCAGGTACTGATCCCTCTGGGACTTGTGGATGCGGTTCTGGAGCTTTTCGTTGATCTGACCCTCCAGCTTGGCTATCTCAGCCTCCCTTACGAGAAGCTTGATCACCTTATTGATCCTCTTGACGGGATCAAGGCAGCTTAAGACCTTCTGCGTCTCAGAGGGCTTGATATCCATCTGGGAGCAGATATAGTCCGCCACATAGCCCGTCTCCACGGGGAGCGGGAAGCCCTGGAATTCCTCTCCGGGGAATCTGGGGCGGGCAGCCCTGTATTCTGCGTAGAGGTTTTCCGCGGTGCGAAGGAGTGCCTGGGTATCAGCCGTGGGCTCGCTGTCCTCCGGAGTGACCACTTCGGTGAAATCGCAGACGAAGAACGGGTTCTCACTGCGGACCTTTTTGATCCTCGCCCTGCTCTGTCCGGCAACCACCACTCTGAGATGGTCTCCGGGCAGCTTCAGGACTCTCTTGATCTTGGCCACAACGCCGAAGCTGTAGAGATCCTTAGCCGTTGGAAGGTCCACGTCCGGATCCTTCTGGTTGGTAAGGAAAATAAGGCCGTCGGTCTCCACTGCGGCATTTATGGCAAGTATGGACTTTTCCCTGTCCACCTCAAAGCGGGATTCCACCTTGGGGAACACGCTGATGGCTCTCAACGCCACGAGGGGAAGAGTCTTTATATCTTCTGCGCTTACTGCTACGCGCTCTTCTTCCATAGGATGGGTTCACCTCCATCTACTGTATCTTTTGTAATGGTGACCTTTTCCACGTCGGTCCTTGAGGGGATGTCGAACATGATGTCGGTCATCAGCTTTTCGAGTATGCTCCTGAGGCCTCTGGCGCCGGTCTTCTTCTCGGAGGCCAGCTCTGCGACCCTTTCAAGAGCCTTGTCTTCTATATCCAGCTCCACTCCGTCCATTTCAAAGAGCTTCTTGTACTGCTTGAGCAGTGCATTCTTGGGCTCTGTGATGACGCGTACCAGAGCGTTGATGGAAAGCTCGGAAAGAACTGCCACTGCGGGAAGTCTGCCGATGAACTCGGGTATGAGGCCGTAGCGCAGCAGATCCTCCGGCTGTACCTGCTCAAGGATATTGCTTCCATCGTCCTTGAATTTCTTTATCTCGGAGTTGAAGCCTATGGTCTTTTCACCCTGACGCTGCTGGATTATCTTGTCCAGACCGTCAAATGCGCCGCCGCAGATGAAAAGCACATTGGTGGTATCGAACTGGATGAATTCCTGCATGGGATGCTTGCGTCCGCCCTGGG
>JAEEPD010000108.1 GCA_016284575.1 Bacillota bacterium
ATTCCGATATCCCTGTAATCGTAGATTTCTTTGCTACCTGGTGTGGTCCCTGCAAGATGCTGGCACCCATCATCGAGGAGATCTCCGAAGAGCTCGAAGGCAAGGTAAAGGTCTGCAAGCTGGACATCGATGAGTGCAGAAAGCTGGCTCTCAAGTACTATGTGGCCAGTGTTCCCACCGTTGCCCTCTTCAAGGATGGAAAGCCTGCCGCCGTATCCATCGGATATCGCAGGAAGGAAGATCTGCTGGCTGAGCTTGGCCTTGCATAGGCATAAACCCAGATTGTCTAATACAGCCCCGGGAAATGCTTCCGGGGCTGCTTCATTTTTTGCATCTGTATAATTTGCTTCGGATTAATCGATGACTACGCCGTCCTCATCCACCTGGATATCCTCTTCAGGCTCCTCATCCCCCTTCTTGGGAATGAACTTATCCTTGATCTGCTTTTCCAGCTGATCCATGAGCTCGGGCCTTTCCTCCAGGTAAGCCTTTACATTCTCTCTGCCCTGACCAATGCGGTCTCCGTTGTAGCTGTACCAGGCACCGGACTTTTCGATCAGACCCGCGTCCACGGAACAGTCCAGGATATCTCCGGATCTGGAGATGCCCTTGCCATACATGATGTCAAATTCGGTGAACTTGAAGGGAGGAGCCACCTTATTCTTGACTACCTTGACCTTGGTCCTGTTGCCGATGACATTATCTCCCTGCTTGATGGATTCGACTCTGCGAACATCCAGTCTTACGGATGAATAGAACTTGAGAGCCCTGCCGCCTGTGGTGGTCTCGGGATTGCCGAACATGACACCGATCTTCTCTCTCAGCTGATTTATGAAGATGATCATGGTGCCGGTCTTGTTTGCTACGCCTGTGAGCTTTCTTAGAGCCTGGGACATGAGCCTTGCCTGAAGACCCACGTGATTGTCTCCCATATCTCCTTCGATCTCAGACTTGGGTACCAGAGCTGCTACGGAGTCAATTACTACCACAGAGATAGCGGCACTTCTTACAAGCATCTCGCAGATCTCAAGGGCATCTTCGCCAGTATCGGGCTGGGCTACGAGAAGATCGTCCACCACTACACCGATGTTCTTTGCATATACGGGATCCAGAGCGTGCTCCGCATCGATGAAGGCGCACTTTCCGCCCTCCTTCTGAGCCTCTGCAACCACCTGAAGAGCCAGCGTGGTCTTACCTGAGGATTCAGGTCCGTAGATCTCGATGATCCTTCCCTTGGGAAGACCGCCGATGCCGCAGGCCAGATCCAGGCTTACAGAGCCTGTGGAGATGGCATCTATGTCCAGTCTGGCGTTCTCGTCTCCGAGAGTCATGACCGAACCCTTGCCGAATTTCTTGTCTATCTGAAGCAGCGCAGCCTCCAGGGCCTTCTGCTTTTCGCTTTTCTGAGCGTCCTGATTGATCTTGCTGTTAGTTGGACTTGCCATTTGTTCCTCCAAAATACGAATTAGAACATTTGTTCATCACTATGATACGCCTGATCTGAACCAATGTCAAGAGATTTTTCGCCCCTGCATCTTACCATTATTTAGCATATTAGTCAATAGATTTACAATGATTCGGCGAAGAATTCATTCCTGCCCATGAGTACATCGTAGATGAGCTTGAACATCTGAACGCATGCATATTCACGGGTCCTTTCCCTGCTGGCTCTTCTGGTCTGGAATCTGAAGGCTTTGCAGCGTCCTTCGAACCAGAGTCCTATATAAAACGTTCCTACAGGATCCTCCTCTGTGCCGCCGCCGGGGCCTGCATAGCCTGTCACGGAGATGCATACGTCGCTTTGGGATGCCTCTCTGAGGCCCTCAGCCATCTCCTGAGCGGTTTTTTCGCTCACGGCGGTATATTTGTCCAAAGTCTCCTTTTTAACGCCTAATTCGGCCATTTTGGCCCTCTCCATGTAAGTGACCAGGCTGCGGTCGAAGACTGCGGAGGAGCCAGAGATATCTGTCATGGTCTTGGCGAAAAGGCCTCCAGTGCAGGATTCGGCAGCGGAGAGCGTAAGTCCCCTCTCCTTCAGCATTTTAAATACCACAAAGGAAAGGTCTTCGCCGTCTTCGCTGTAGATGTATTTGCCGATGCGCTCCTTCACCTTATCCAGCATTTCAGCAACTGCAGCCTCAGCCTCCTCCCTTGTTTCCCTCTTGGATGCTATCCTGAGCGTTGTCTCGAATTTGGATGCATAGGTTGCAAGTGTGGGATCGGTCTGGCCATCCACCAGGTCCATGATGTCGTTCTCCAGCTGGGATTCGCCGATGCCGTTGGTCCGTATGTTTCTGTAATAAAGTACCTTGTTGTCGAAGGCCAGCAGCCTGGGACGCAGCTCATTCAGGAACATGGGCTCCATCTCGTGGGGCGGTCCGGGAAGAGATGCTATCATCTTGCCGTCCTTCTGAAGCCAGAAGCCAGGGGCTGTGCCGTTGGGGTTGTTCAGTATTTCCGCATGCTCGGGGAAACGGGCCTGCTTCAGGTTATTCGGCGTGATGGGCCTGTTTCTGTTCCACATGCGGGTCTTGAGTATCTCCAGCTGCTCAGGGAACTCTATTATCTTTTCACCGAAGTATTCGGCTATCATTTCCTTTGTCAGGTCGTCCTGGGTGGGCCCCAGTCCTCCGGTGGTGATCACCAGGTCGCAGTCGTGATAGGCGTAGGCGAGCATTTCCTTCAGGCGATGCGGATTATCTCCCACTGTCATGTGATACATAACATCCACGCCTATAGTCTGCAGCTCCCTCGAAAGGAACACTGCATTTGTGTTTGTGATCGAACCGAAAAGTATCTCGGTCCCCACAGTAAGAATAGTGCACTTCATATCGTTCACACTTTTAAGGTTATAAATTTGAATAGTTTTCGAACAGCAATTGCCTCTCAAGACCTCGCTTTTTAATCTCGCATCGTCCCCCAAAGTCAGACGCTGCTCATTTAAGCGCTAGCCCATGGTCTTTCGAAGCAATTGCCGCTTCGATATATTTTTGATCTGTTATCTTAATTCGCAAAAACCTGCTTGTTTTTCCAGATGTATTCGGCTCCGGAGACTATGGTCATTACCAGGGAGGCCCAGAGCAGTGCCTGTCCGATGGTGGACACGATGCCAGGCATCTGAAGGAGAAGCACCGGTACCGCAAACATCTGCAGCACGGTCTTTATCTTGCCTGTCATGCCTGCCGCGATAACTATGCCGTTGGATGCGGCCACTGTACGAAGCCCGGAAACTGCGAATTCTCTGAAAAGGATGATTATCAGCATCCAGGCGGGTACTGTACCATCGGAGACCATCAGGCAGAAGGCAGCGTAGACCAGGATCTTGTCCGCCAGAGGATCCATGATCTTGCCGAAATTGGTCACCAGGTTATATTTTCTGGCGATCTGTCCGTCAAGCATGTCTGTAAGAGAAGCAAGGATGAATACGATGCAGGCGGGAATGTAGAGCTTCATCATATAAAGCACAACGAATACCGGTACTGCAAAGATCCTTGCCATTGTGAGTTTGTTTGGAAGATTCATCTGTTTTCTCCGTTATAAAGCAAATCCTGAAAGATCGTAATCAAAAGCATCGTTTATCTGAACCTGAACGAACTGCCCGGGCTGAAGCTCCCTGTGAGAGCTGAAGATGACGCCGTTGTCTATCTCCGGCGCATCCATTGCTGTGCGGCCCAGATAGGTGCCGTCCTCAGCCCTTTCCTCAACCAGCACCTCCAGCGTCTGACCTATAAAGCGCTGGTTCTTTTCCAGAGAGATGCGGTTCTGAAGAGCCATGAGTCTGTCTCTTCTCCGCTCCTTAGCGTCCTGCTTCACCTGGCCGGGCATGCTGTAGGCCGGAGTGCCCTCTTCTCTCGAATAGGCAAACACTCCCATGCGGTCGAAGCCGGTCTCAGCGACGAAATCGAAGAGCTCCCTGAAGTCCGCCTTCTTCTCTCCGGGGAAGCCGGTTATAAATGTGGTACGGATAATGATTCCGGGAATTTCTTTACGTAATTTTTTTATTGTTGCCCTTATGCTTTCCTGAGTGGATATGCGGTTCATGGCCTTGAGCATCCTGGTGGAGGCGTGCTGAAGAGGAATGTCTATGTACTTGCAGATTTTCGGTTCTTCCTTTATGACCTGGATAAGGCCATCGGTGATCTCCTCCTCGTAGCAGTACATGAGCCTCAGCCACTTAAGGTCCTTTATCCTGCAGAGCTCGCGAAGAAGTGCGGGCAGCATTTCAGGCTTTTTCAGGTCCTTGCCGTAGTAGCTGACGTCCTGAGCTATGACCACCAGCTCCCTGGCGCCGCTGGCCACCAGCTCCTTTGCCTCCTTAATGACTGCTTCCGGCTTTCTGCTCCTGTAGCGGCCGCGCATCATGGGGATGGCACAGTAGCTGCAGTGCTTGTCACAGCCTTCTGCTATCTTGATTGATGCGGTCCAGGGCTGAAAGCGCCCCTCCATCATGCGGCTTCCCAGCTCCTCATAAGTCTTTGGATGATCCGCCGTTTTCATCATGAAGCCGGAGGCATTCAGCATCTCCGGCAGCTTAAGATAATCGTTTACGCCGAGTATTCCGTCCAGCTCAGGGATCTCCTTGTGGAGCTCCTTTCCGTAGCGCTGAGCCATGCAGCCTGCGGCAAACACCCGCTGGCCGGGCTTTCTTTCATCTAACAGCTCAAAAATAGTCTCTATGGACTGCCTTTTTGCGTCATCGATGAAGCCGCAGGTGTTTACGATAATGACATCTGCTTCATCGGCTGTTTCCGCAATGGAAAAGCCCTGCCTCAGCAGCAGCCCTGCTGCATATTCGCTGTCAACAGTGTTCTTTTCGCAGCCAAGTGTCTTAAAATATACCTTCATGAATTAATCTATCTCTTCCTCGACTTCAGTGTCTTCTGGAACACTTCCATTTTTGATGGCATCGTACTGGGACTGGGTCAGGAGGACCTTTCTTGGCTTGGAGCCGTCAGCAGGTCCCACAACGCCCTTCTCCTCCATCATATCCACCAGCCTTGCTGCTCTGTTGTAGCCTATGCGGAAGCGCCTCTGCAGCATTGAAACGGAGCAGACCTCGGAGGTGACAGCAAATTCCACCACGTCTCTGTAAAGCTCGTCTTCGCCGTTGTCCGGTCCGGAGCCTGGTCCTGCTGCCACGGTCTCCATGGCAGTGATCACATTCTGAGAATACTCCTGCTTTTCGGAATGGCTCTTTACGAAGTTTATGACATCGTTGACCTCCTGATCGGATACGAAGCAGCCCTGAACTCTGATGGGCTTGGATACGCCCTGAGGAGCATAGAGCATGTCGCCCCTTCCGAGAAGCTTCTCAGCGCCGGCCTCATCCAGTATGGTCCTGGAATCGATGTGGGAGGAAACGGCAAAGGCTATTCTTGACGGGATGTTGGCCTTAATAACGCCTGTGATGACGTCCACAGAAGGCCTCTGGGTGGCCAGTATCAGGTGCATGCCCGCAGCTCTTGCCTTCTGAGCCAGTCTGCAGATGGAATCCTCCACGCTGTTCTGGGCGGACATCATAAGGTCTGCCAGCTCATCAACGATAATGACAACCTGGGGCATCACCTTGTCGTTTTCGCCGTTGGTCCTCATTAGGTCATTATAGCTCTGAAGGTCTCTTACGCCCTCCTGGGAGAACTTGTTGTAGCGGTCGTTCATTTCGGCTACAGCCCAGTTGAGGGCAGCTGCAGCCTTGTTGGGATCTGTGACAACAGGGATCATAAGGTGCGGGATACCATTGTAATTGCTAAGCTCAACAACCTTGGGATCCACAAGGATCATCTTTACTTCCTCCGGAGAAGACTTGTACAGAAGACTGATGATGATGCTGTTGATGCAGACGGATTTACCGGAGCCGGTGGCGCCTGCGATGAGCATGTGGGGCATCTTCTTAAGGTCTGCCACCACCGGTTCGCCGCTGATGCTGCGGCCAAGACCCATGGATATCTTGGAGCTGGCGTCCCTGAATTCTTTTGATTCCAGAACCTCTCTGAGAAGCACTGTATTGATCTCGTCGTTTGATACTTCGATCCCGATGGCTGCCTTTCCTGGGATAGGCGCTTCAATCCTGAGGCTCTTGGCCCTGAGGTTAAGCGCAATATCGTCCTGCAGCCTTACTATGCTGGAGACCTTTACGCCTGTGGCAGGCTGCACCTCGTAGCGGGTGACAGCAGGTCCTTTGGTCACATTGATGACGTTGGCTCTTACGCCGAAGCTGGCAAGAGCCTCCTCAAGCACAGTCGCCTGGGAGGAGTTGTCCTCCTTTCCGTCCTTTTTGACCATGGCAGGCTTTTTGAGCAGCTCGATGGGCGGATAGGCATAGCCCTGAGCTTCCTTTTCATTCTTTTCAGGCTCCAGTGTGAGCGCAGCTGCGGCTGTAGCCTCTGCCGCTGCTGCCTTTGCAGCATGGGCGGAGCTTGAGGCTTTTTTGGCAGTCTCCCTGGCCTTCTTTTCGCTCTCTTCTTCGATGATGGGAGGTTCAGGCTCTTCCGCAGGCTTTTCTGAAGCCGCAGGGATCTCTCCGTTCAGTCCCATTCCGGTTCTTTTTTCAGTTTTGAAAAGGCTGTCATCGTTGACATAGCCCAGGATCTTCTTCTGGTTGTCAGCGTAATAATCGTCGTCTGTAGGCTTGATGCCCAGATCCTCTTTAGTGATCTCCGATGGTGCAGGTCTGCTTGCGGAGCCGAAAACATCCAGCACGGGCATGCCATTCTGGTCAGCGTTCTTCTTTGCCTCCTCAGCAGCCGCCAGCCTTTCAGCCTCAGCCTTTGCCGCAGCTTCAGCCTCCTCCTTCTTGCGCTGGGCTTCTGCGGTCTCCCTGGGCGTGGGCTGGGCATTGTCTGCCTCACTGAGGCCCAGAGACTTGGCTTTCTGACGAGCCTGATACTCGGCCTCCATGGTCTCCATGGCAGCAACTGCAAAGGCATTGGATTTGATCTCAGCTCTTTCTCTCTGCTTTTCTGTGAGAGCCTCAGCTCTTACCTTTTCCTCCGTGTGGACCTGAGTCTTTATCTTTTCAGCGTTTTCAAGGTCGAATTCCTGCTGGGCTTCCTCAGCCTGCTCTGCCATCTCAGCCCTGAGCTCCCTTCTTGCCTGCAGCTTCAGCCTGAGATTGCCAAGCTGCTCGGAAATCGGGGTATCGAAGATAAAGATGAGAGATATGAGTATACCGGCACCGGCTATAAGATATAAACCTGCGTTTCCAACAAGTTTATTAAGCCCATAAGCCATGGAAGTACCTAAAACTCCACCCTCAAACTGACCATTATTATAAAACTCAATTAAATCTTTTATAATAAAACCACGATCCTGCTCAACAAGTCGAGCTTCATAAATATCCAAAAACGGAACAGCTGCTAATGTTGATGCAAGGATAAACATCAAAGCAATAATGATTGCTGTCGTCAATGTCAAGAACGAAGTTTTACGTGCAAAGACCAATATTCCATACAAGATAAAAAATGAAGGTACAACATAAGCGACTATTTTACCAAATAGTCCAAATAAGATCTTGCTAAGTTGATAACCAACAATACCTGCTTTTCCCCAAAGGCTCAGCAGCATGAACACGCCTGCCACGATGATGATTATGGCAACGATGTCGTCGTGTCTTTTCTTCTTTTTCCTGAGCTCTTCCTTTTTCTGAGCCTCCAGAGCCTTCTGCCTCTCCTTCTCTGCCTGGGTCTTTGCCCTGCTTCTGGAGCCGGAGCTGCTGCTTTTCATCTGGCTGCCTGTTGATGTGGTTTTCTTTCTGGTCTCCGCCATTTCGTCCCCTTTTATCTGCCTGGTAGCAGAATCCAAAGAATGATAACGATATAAATATTATGTAAACAAGCTATAAAAGCTTAAGGATATAGTTTGTCTTGTTTATGAGCGACTCGATATCCTTGGAATTGTCCATTATAAAGTCCGCCTTCATGGCCTTCTTATCCTCCGGCATCTGGCGGTTCATGCGGTTTTTGATCTCCTGCTCGGTCATGCCGTCTCTAGCCTTGACTCTCTCCAGCCTCACATCCATGGGCGCGGTCACAAGTATGGTCTTGTCGAACTTGTTCTCCCAGCCTGCCTCAAAAAGCAGCGGAACATCGGCGAAGACCTTTGCATCGGGATTTTTGTCCATAATGCGCTTGTATTCGTCAAGGATATATTTCATTATGGCATCATGGGTGAGCTTGTTCAGCTTTCTGGTCTTGTTCTTGTCAGGAAAGACCATCTCTGCCAGAAGCTTTCTGTCCAGCTCTCCATGGACGTCGATTATCTCGTCGCCGAAAGTCCTGCGGAGCTTTTCCAGCAGCGGCGAGCCGTACTGCATAAGCTCTCTTGAGATCTGATCAGCATCCAGGACCACATAGCCCAGACTTCTTATGTGATTGGAAACCGTGCTCTTGCCTGAGCCTATTCCGCCTGTGATTCCGTAAAGCATTTTCTCTCCTTTACTTGAGTTCGTACCAGTTGCTGCCCTCTTCCATGGATACATCCAACTTTACAGCCATCTGCGCAGCGGATTCCATGTTCTTTTTGAGCAGCTCTCTTACCTTTTCAGCTTCATCTCTTGAAGCCTGTATTATGAGCTCGTCGTGCACCTGCAATATCAGCCTTGAGTCCCTGCACTCCCTGGCCAGAGCGTCGAAGACCTTTATCATGGCTATCTTTATAATGTCCGCAGCAGTACCCTGTATGGGCGTATTCATGGCGAGGCGCTCGCCAAGCTGACGGGTCATGAAATTCGAAGCCTTTATCTCGGGTATATCCCTTTTTCTTCCGTAAAGCGTTCTTATGGAGCCGGTCTCCCTGGCTTCAGCCTTGCAGCCGTCCATGAATATCTTTACATCCTTGAACTTCTCGAAGTAGTCGTTTATGTATCTTTCGGCTTCCTTGCGGCTTATGGTCAGCTCTGTGGCAAGCCCGAAGCCGCTCATGCCGTAGATGACGCCGAAATTGACGGCCTTGGCGTTGGAGCGCTGCTCCCTTGTGACTTCATCGAAAGGCACGTTGAACACCTTTGATGCGGTATCCCTGTGAATGTCCAGCCCCTCGTTGAAACTCTTTATAAGCCCGGGGTCTTTTGACATGCTGGCCAGCACCCTGAGCTCGATCTGCGAATAGTCCGCACCTATCAGTAGATAGTCTCCGCTGTCCGCAGTAAAGGCCTTTCTGAGGCTTCTTCCCAGTTCGCTCCTTACTGGTATGTTCTGAAGATTGGGCTCTGTGCAGCTGATGCGCCCTGTGGCGGTGATCATCTGCTGGAAGTGGGCATGGATCTTTCCGTCCTCTGCCACCAGGGGCAAAAGGCCCTCAACGTAGGTGGAATTGAGCTTAGAAAGCGTCCTATATTCCAGTATGCGTTCAACGATCGGATAGTCCGGCGCCAGCTTTTCCAGCACCTCCGCATTGGTGGAATAGCCGCTCTTGGTCTTCTTCCCCGCGGGAAGGCCCAGCTTTTCGAACAGTATAACGCCCAGCTGCTTGGGAGAATTGATGTTGAATTCCTCTCCTGCCAGACTGTATATATCAGCTTCAAGGGTCCTTATATGTTCTGTAAGCTCTTTTCCAAAGTCTTTAAGCTGCTGCCTGTCGAGCTTAAAGCCCTGCACTTCCATGGATGCCAGAACCTTCTGAAGAGGCAGCTCTATATCGTAAAGCACTGTACCCAGCTTTTCATCTTCTATCTGCTTTTCCTGTACAGTCTTAAGATCCTCCAGAAGAGCCAGCTTTTTGGGCACAGTCCTGTATTCGTCTGCAGGGGCGGCGCCTGAAAGGAAGCTCATCTGAGCTTCTCCGCCGCTCTCTTCTATGTTTTCGTGGAAATAGCTGAGAATTACAGAGCCGATCTCCGGAGCCCTTGAGCCCGGATGGAGCACGTATTCAGCCAGAGCACAGTCAAATTCTGTAGTAATATTCGATGTATCGATCCCATTAGCCTCAAAGGCATAATAGAGCCGTCCGAGGTTGAAGCCACTGATCTTCAGGGGCTTTTTGGAGCCGTTTATGCTATCTCTGAGGAATTCTGCCAGTCCGCTGAAGGACATAACGCAGCATTTCCCTCCGAAATAAAGCTCCAGAGCCGCTATGGAAGGCCTTGCGATGTGATTTCCATCGCCTGCAATGTCTGCGAAGCAGCTTCCGGCTTCAAAAAGCTCCTTCATGATATCCTTGGCGGAAGCTTTATCGTCTGTATAGATCAGCTCTGGCCAGCTCCCTCTTGGGGCATTGGGCTGAGCGGATGCGGCGGAATCAGTGGCTGCTGCCGGGCCTTCCTTGGGCTCCGCTTTTGCAGAAACACTTTCGGCTTCTCCCATAGAGCCTGTTTTAGAGCCGCTCTTTAAAAGCTTTGCAAGCCAGGTCCTGAATTCCAGCTTAGTGTACAGCTCAATTAACCTGTCCCTGTCCTCGGGCTTTATCCTCAGATCCTCCAGAGAGTAATCCACTGGCACATTAGTAACTATAGTGGCCAGGCGCTTGCTCATCATGGCGCTCATGGCGCCCTCCTCTATCTTCTTGCGGACAGAGGCACTTTTTATCTCGTCAACACCGGTGATGACCTTCTCAAGGCTGCCAAACTGCTGTATCAGCTGGGTGGCGGTCTTTTCGCCGATTCCGGGAACTCCGGGAATGTTATCGCTGGTGTCCCCTCTCAGGGCCTTGTAATCTATGAACTGCTGATGGTCGAAGCCGTATTCCTCCATCATGGCGGCATCGTCGTAGAGCTTGAATTCGCTCATGCCGCGCTTGTTTATAATGACGGAGGTCATGTCCGTTGCCAGCTGCAGGGCGTCGCGGTCTCCCGTGATGATGAGGCTCCTCATGCCGGCATCCTCAGCCATTTTCGCGGTGGTGCCGATTATATCGTCAGCCTCGAAGCCATCGATCTCGTACTGGTGTATGCCAAGAGCATCCAGCACGTCCTTAAGCACAGGCATCTCCATGGCAAGCTCCATGGGCATGCCCTTGCGGCCGGCCTTATACCCATCGTATTCCAGATGACGGAAGGTGGGTGCCTTGCGGTCGTAGGCCACAAGCATGTGGGTGGGGGCATAGTCGGCTCTTATTTTCTGAAGCATGGAGAGGAAGCCGTAGATGCCCTGGGTATAGAAGCCGTCTTTGGTTATCATGGGCCGCTGTATGGCAAAGTAGGCCCTGTTCACAAGGCTGTTGCCGTCTATGATGACCAATCTGTCTTTGCCCATGATATCCTCCTGAAATCAATGAAATTTGCTCGGGGTCCTGCCGCTCGGTTTCCCTCTGCGCTGCGGTGCAGGTGCTCCTCGCTTGAGGGGACTCTCCTCGCGTCACCCCTTGCAAATAATTCCTTTAAAACACTACAACACCGATGGTGGGATCCCCATCATCGCGTGAATTGTCCGGGCAACAAAGCCCCGTGTATAAATCAAAAAATCCCAAAGTGCCGTTAGACTTTAATTCACACCTAACTAAATGTTAGGTGGGTCGCCTGCCTGCAAATTCTGAAGTCCTCCATGCTTAGCGAGGCATGTCATAAGTTTACAATGGACGCGGCATCCCTTTTATGTGATGTAGGTTGAATTAAGAGTCTTGACGTACACCCCAGGATATTGAATTATTCTTCGTAAAGATCTACAGTGCAGTTAGTCTCGACCTTCTGAACGTCGTCGTCATCCTCAAGAGCTTCGATCATCTTGCGAAGCTGAGCGATCTGACTTGCATCAGCAGGAGTTGCTTCTACAGAAGGAACTCTTTCGATATCGGATTCTGTGGGCTCCAGGCCTGCTGCCTTAAGAGCATCCAGTACAGAATCGAAATCAGCGGGATCGCAGTATACGGTAAATACATCCTCTTCCTCTACCACGTCCTCTGCGCCTGCTTCAAGAGCGGCTTCCATAAGCGTATCCTCTGTGACTTCGGTCTCTTCCTTGTCGTAGATGAAAACGCCCTTCTTGTTGAACATGTAGGAAACGCAGCCGGGAGTACCCAGATTTCCGCCGAATTTATCGAATGCATGCTTTACGCTGGCTGTAGTCCTGTTCTTGTTGTCGGTAAGTGCTTCCACTACCACTGCAACGCCGCCTGCGCCGTATCCTTCGTAAACCTGCTCCTCGTAGCTTTCTCCGCCCAGCTCACCTGTGCCCTTCTTGATGGCTCTGGTGATGTTGTCGTTAGGCATTCCTATTGCTTTAGCCTTATCGATGGCCTGTCTGAGGGATGGATTGTAATCCGGATCTCCGCCAGCCTTTGCTGCTACTGTAACTAATCTTGCGTATTTTGTGAACATTGCAGCTCTCTTGGAGTCCTGTGCGGACTTCCTGCCTGCAATCGTACCATGTCTGCCCATTGGTATCAGCTCCCTTCGAATTAAAAGTTATTACGTCTGTAATATACCACAGCAGGCCTTAAAATTCAATAAAATGTAAAGAAAAGACCCGCATATTTTGCGAGTCTTAAAGGCTTTATTTATGCGCTTCCAGATATTCCAGTATCTGAACTGCGTTCGCTGCGGCGCCCTTTCTTATCTGATCTCCGCAGCACCAGACCACCAGTCCGTTGGGGTCTGTCAGATCTCTTCTGATGCGGCCTACATAGACCAGGTCCTGATCTGAGCTGTCCAGGGGCATGGGGAGCTTATCCTTAAGAAGCACTGTGCCCGGGAAGGAGGCTATGGCTTCCTCTGCCGCTTCGATGGATACAGGCTCTTCTGTGATTATTACTGCGCTTATGGAATGAGAGCGGTATACAGGAACTCTGACGCAGGTGCAGGTTGCAAGAAGCTCAGGCGCGTGCATTATCTTTCTGCCCTCGTTCTGCAGCTTCATCTCCTCTGTGCTGTAGAGATTGTCATTGATGCTTCCGATAAGGGGAATGCAGTTATAGGCTATCTGTGCGGAAAAGACCTTAGGCTCCACAGCCTCGCCCTTTTCTATGGCCAGGACCTGATCGTGCAGCTCTATGGGCCCGCCGGCTCCCGCGCCGCTCACGGCCTGATAGGTGGATGCTATCACCTTTTTGATGGGGCTGAGCTTCTGGTGTATGGCTGCCACCGCCATGTAGGTGATGATAGTTGAGCAGTTGGGATTTGCTATTACTCCCTTATGCTTAAGGGCATCCTCTCCGTTGATCTCGGGGACCACAAGGGGTACATCCGGATCCAGTCTGAAGGCGCTGGAGTTGTCGATGTAGACTGCGCCCGACTTTTCTATCATAGGCCTGTACTGCTTTGAGAGCCCATTGGAAACCGAGCCAAGAACGTAGTCGAGACCGTCGAAGCAGCCCTCCTTTACGGTCTGCACAACGCACTGCTTTCCCTGAAACTCCATCACCTGGCCTTCGGACCTGGGGCTTGCAAAAAGCCTCAGCTCCTCTATTCCGCTTACTCTTTCGTTAAGGCAGATCTGAAACTGTCTGCCCACCTCTCCTGTTGCGCCTAAGATTCCTATCTTCATTTCTGCGCGCTCCTTTGCTTATTAATTTCTTCTTCTTCCAGAATGAATCTGTTGTATATGCATCTGATGCCTGTCTCCAGATCCCTGCTGTCTATGCCTACCATCAGCGAGTGCTCGTCGCTGCCGGTGTTGAGGATCTTGACATTGACGTCGTTTCTGCCCAGCTCTGAAAGCAGGCTGCCTGCAACGCCCCTTGCGGACTTCAGGCCTCGGCCCACCAGGTCGATAAGAGCCAGCCCGTCCTCCACATAGATCTCATCAGGCCTGATCTCCTTCTTTATCCGTTCTATAACGTCATAGACCTGGCCCTCCAGGGCACTGGTCTGGACGATAACGGAGAAGGTATCCACGGTTATGGGGGCACATTCTATAGAGATATTGAAGTCCTCCAGCACCGTAAGTATCTTCTTCAGGAAGCCCACCTCCGTGGAGGAATGGCTCTTGATCACCGTAAGGACGGAAAAGTCCTTCTTTCCGGTGATTCCTGTTATGCAGTGCGGCGGCGTTACCTTGTCGTACTCACTGCAGTCCTCAAGTATGAGGGTTCCGGGGCTTTCCGGATCGTTGGTGTTTCTGATATTGATGGGGATACCCTTGATCTTTACGGGGAAGACGGCATCGTCATGAAGCACATTGGCTCCCATATAGCTCATCTCCCTGAGCTCGCTGTAGTTCATGAAGGGAATGGTCAGAGGATCCTTAACTATGCGGGGATCTGTAACGAGAAAGCCGCTTACGTCTGTCCAGTTTTCATAAACATCGGCCCCGATGATATTTGCGATCACGGCGCCTGAGATGTCGCTTCCGCCCCTTGTCATGACCTTTATCTTTCCGTTGGGAAGAAAGCCGTAAAAGCCAGGGATAACTATCTTTTTTTCGGTCTGAATGCGCTGGCTGAAAAGCTCGCCTATCTTTCCGAAGTCGAAGCTGCCGTCGTAATTGAAGGCCATGAAATCCGCCGCG
>JAEEPD010000109.1 GCA_016284575.1 Bacillota bacterium
CCAGCAGCAGCGCGGTTGTTTTCTTTATATCTTTCATAGCCGTCATCCGTTCTCTGCAATAAAAAACTCCGTTTACAGCTAAATATTAGCACATAAACGGAGATTGTTAAAGTTTTATTGTTTTAGTGGACCACGAAGCCCGCGGGAAGCTTCCAGCTGGAGTTGCTGTAGTAGAAGGTGACGGAGGTCATCAGGTACTCGCCGTTGTACCACATGCAGGAGGAGCTGCCGCCGTCCAGATTGGCAGCGTTCACCGCGCCGTACTGCTCCATCACGGAGATAAGGTCTCCGCTGGAGGCTCCGAGATGTCCTGCCTTGCCGCGGCCGTCGGTGACGAAAAGCAGCACCGAGCCGTCAGCCCTCTGGCCTATGGCGGTCCTGGGATTGAGGCCGCTGCCCTGGCCGTTCATCTCGCGGCTCTCGCCGTTGATGATCAGCTGAACAAAGTGGTTGTTGGAGTCGCTGGCCTCCTCCTGGAAGGTGACCGCGTCGCGGATCTTCCGCTCCTTCACCAGAGCCTCCACCTGATCCTGCTTGTAGCCGTTGATGTCTATGATCTCCAGGATATTGTCCTCGGTGAAGCCTATCAGCACCAGACCGGGCCACTCCCAGGGCTTGTTGTACTGGATCTCGCCATGGCTGACCAGAACGCCGTAGGGGTTTCCGCCGGAGTTGTTGTGTGAATTGTAAAGGCCGCCGTTGATGCCTGCGATGGCGCCGTCCTGAAGACAGAGCTCCTCAAGAGGGATGCCCTGGGCCTTCCAGGGGTAGATGCTGGCCACGCTGAGCCTGGAAGGATCCTTGATTATCATCATGGTGCCGGTGTACGTGGCGCCTGCCACCTCCTCCACCTCTATGTCCTTCTGGTCCGTATTGGTGCTGTTGTCGAAGCTTATCAGGTCCGAGTTGACCTCAGCGTTCAGCTCCTTCATGGAGTTTTCGTCCACTATGGCCTGCACCTGCTCGGGAGACAGGAAGAGCCCCGCCAGGAACTTCAGCTGGCCGCTCTCCAGCACGGTGGTGACGAACATCTTCTGGGCCGAGGGGAAGCTGTCGGAGCAGATCATTTTGATGGTGATGCCAAGGGCCAGGACCACTGCCAGAAGGAAGGTGAAGATCACGAGCAGCACCCTGCCTATGCCTCTTCCCACCTTTCTTCCTGTGGAATACTTCTTGTAGCGCCTTGCCCTTCTGTTGGCGGCATTGGATACGTATGTACTTTTTTCGGTGTTGGTATCAGTACTCATTTTACTCTCCCTCCGCCAGTATCTCTATCATGGCAGCCCACTTCCAGGCCGGATCGTTCTTGCCGTTATTGGTATCGTCAGCGTAGACGAAATAGAATCTGTCGTTTATCGGATTCGCCACATCCAGTCCGTTGGCCAGATGCATGTTCATCTCAAAGCTTATATCCACAGAGAAGACCGTGTCGCTGAGGCGGCGGAAATTCCGCACGCTGTCGTTGGTAAAGACAGGGTTCTTAAGCACGTGCTTGCTGGTAAAGGCCCTGTCGATGCTGGTGGAATAGGTCTTGGCAAAGCTGTAATGGCTGGAGCCGTTCAGAAGAGAGGGCGAAAGCTTTGCAAAGCTCAGATCCTGAGTAAGGAAGAGGCTCCAGTTGTGAGCCACCGTCAGCACATCCACCGAAGCGCTTATATCCGCGGGGATCTCGTCCGTGCCCTTCGAGGCGCTCAGATCGTAGCTGTGAAGTCCGGGCTCCAGCTCCACGGGGCTGCCGCTTCCGTCCTTGATCTCGATCGCTGCATCGTCCTTGAGTATGGCTATCTTATAGCTGGTGAGCATGGGGACGTCCTTGGCGAAATCCCTGAAGCTGGATATCTCCGGGTTCTCGGACAGCAGCACGTCAGCCGCCGCCGGGCCCCTGCCGTCCACGCTCACGCTGTAGGTCTGGGGCACCACTATGTCCGCGAAGGTCATGGGCAGCTTTGTGCCGCCTTCGTAATTTATGGTGTTTCCGTAATGGTCGGATATGACCAGCTCAGGCTTTTGTATGCTGACCACATCGTAGCGGACCATGCCGCTTTGAAGAGCCTCGCCCTGGAAGGGAGTTCCGTTCAGGGTCAGATCCAGAGCTGAGGGAAGGGTCAGGCTGTAGTTGTAGACATCAGCTGTGATCCGTCCGCCCTTGACCTTGCTTGTGACCTTTTCGCCCTCCGGGCTGCTTATCTGAAGGTCCTCCGGGTAGAAATAAAGGCCCTTGAGCTCGTAGTTATTGCTGTTTCCGGTGCTGTTCTTCAGCTCCGTCTCCCCAATCTCCACGCCGTTCAGGCTGGCGGTGAAGCTCTTGGGCAGGCTGAGGCTGTAATCCGTGGGCGCAAAGACCGGCTCCACCTTCTCCAGCTCCCAGTTGCGGTAGCTGAAGATGCCCAGCTTGGTTATCATATCGCCGACGGCTCTGAGCTTGATGCGGCCAAGGGTAAAGCCCTTGTACTGGATATCGAAGTACTGCTCCGTCTCCTCGTGGGGCTGATTGCTCCTGACCACGGCAGTTTCCTCGCTGCCAAGAAGGCCGGTGAAGGTCCTGGCAGGATTTTCGATCCCTGACTCGAAGCGGCCGTACTCAGCCTTATCGAAGCCGTATTTTTCGAAGAAGCCGGTCTGGACCGCCTCCTGCAGAAGCTGCTCTCTGCCCTTTTCCGCAGTCACCTCAGGCTGCGCAGCCTCAAATTCCTTCAGTATGCTGCGCACATAAAAGCTGAGGCCTGCAATAGCCAGAGCCAGTATCAGCACATATATAAAATAAAAGGTTCCAAAATGCGATTTCTTTCTAGTCACGATATCTTCTCCCCTTGGGTCTTCTGAATATCATTGCGGCGGCTGCGATCAGAACGATGCCGACGATGCCGCAGGCGATCATGATCCTGCGGGCTTTTGCAGCCTTGGCAGCCTTTTCTGCGGCTTCGGCCTCCTCGGCCTGGCGAATGGCCTCCTGTCTTGCCCTTTCCTCTTCCTCAGCCTTTTTGCGGGCAGCCTCCTCCTCAGCGGCCTTCCTTGCAGCCTCTTCGGCGGCTATCCTTTCGGCCTCGGCCTTTTTCTCGGCATAGCTCATCACGTTCTCAAAGAAGTCTCCGCCCTTTTCATCCTTGCCCACGGAGCTGTACCAGAGCCCGTAATTGCAGGGGCTGTAGGTCTTGATCTGGCTGGCCTTGGTGATGGGGGCGCCGGAGGTGCCGTAGATCCACCTGTAGAACCAGGTCCAGTGCTGGCTCTTGTGGCAGCGGAAGCCTTCCTGCGTCATCTGGAAGGGGGTCTTGCCGCCCATGCTTTCATATGGGGTGTCCCAGTCCATTACTATGGGATCCTCGTCGTAGAGATGCAGATAGCGCTTCTCAGGCTTCCAGAGCCCGTATTTTTCGGCGCTTTCGGGATAGCTGGATGGATCATCAGCAAGCTCTATGGCATCGCAGATAGTCGCTGAGTTGAGCACATGAGCCCCGTGCCCGTACTCGCCGTTCAGGTCGTGATCCACCACGACCAGTGGCTTGAAGCGCCTAAGCATCTCCACGCTGTAGCTCAGGAAATCCTCGTAGTCATAACCGTAAGGAGCGAAGTTTGCCAGTATCTTGCCAAGCACGGCTTCTCTGTCCTTGCCCTCCGCGT
>JAEEPD010000110.1 GCA_016284575.1 Bacillota bacterium
CATTCCTGCCATTTTTACGTTTTTGAGCTATATTTACACCAATTCTTTCGATCTCATCCTTGTATCTGTTTGTCATTTTTATTTGCTATTAGCCCGTCGTTTTGGCTGATGTTGAATTATAGCATCATTTCCTGTATTTAGCAAGGAAGCGGGTTGTTTTATATCATATAATTTTACAATTTAAACTATAAATATATATTTTGGTGATCCAATGAAAATCAGACACACCTTCGATTGCTGTTGTCCTGTAAATGCCTGAAGCTTGTGGTGTAATCTGAAGCAAAATAAGTCGATTTTGCAGGAATGCCTTGCCGGCGTCCCTGTTTTCTGTATTATAAACGCCCGGATAGTTCGGCAGGGCTGCCTTCCTTTTAGATTTCAGCTTCAGAAACATTCGCGGCTTTTTTCTTCTGTAATTACCCAAGGATCTGTGGTAATATATATTGGATATGCATTTGAAAACAGACTCCTGAATAAAGGTGATCAATATGAAAGCACTGGTTGCGATCGATAAGAACAGGGCTATAGGACTGAAGGGGGGCATGCTCTTTCATCTGCCCACGGACCTGGCTCATTTCAAGAAGAACACACTGGGGAAGACCATCGTCATCGGCAGGAACACGCTGCTGAGCTTTCCCGGAGGCAAGCCCCTGCCCGGCAGAAACAATGTGGTGCTGTCCAGGACCATGGAGCCCGGGGAGACAGAGCTAAAAAACGGCTTTAAACTGGCAGTCTGCAATACGCCGGATGAAGTCCGCAGCTATCTGAAGCAGCATGGACTCTGGGAGGATGCAGTTTTGGCCGGCGGCGAGGCCATCTACAGGCTCTTTCTTGATGACTGCGACGAGCTTGTCATAACCGAGGTGGATGCAGCTGCTGGGGATGTGGATACCTATTTTCCTGCCTTTAAGGATAGCTTCGGGCTGGCGGAAAGCGATGGCCCTTACTTCGACGGCGAACTGAAATATTATATAAATACGTACAGAAAGAAAAAATCTATAAAGCAGTACATAGTTGACGCATTCACACCGGAGCCCTTTGCGGGCAATCCCGCGGCTGTCTGCGTAATGGACAGCTGGCCCAACGACGAAGCCATGATGAAGCTGGCCATGGAGAACAATCTCTCCGAGACCGCCTTTATCGTCAAGGAACCAGAGGGCTATCATCTGCGCTGGTTCACCCCGGCCACAGAGGTTGAGCTCTGCGGTCACGCCACCCTGGCCAGCTCCTATGTGATACTCAATATAATAGAGCCCGAAAGCTCAGAGGTGCGCTTCAATACCCTGAGCGGCGAGCTGATCATTACCCGCAAGGAGGATCTTCTTGAGATGAATTTTCCCGCTGGCGAGCAGCGCGAGATCCCAGTGACCGACGAAATGGAGGAGGCCTTTGGGGCAAGACCCATTAAGGCCCTGCTTGGCATGGATCTTATCTGCGTATTCGACAGCGAGGAGATTGTCAGCAATATGGCGCCTCCTGAGCAGCTTCTTATGAAGCTCGAGGGTCGCCTTCAGGTGCCCACAGCAAGGGGCAGGGAGACGGACATCGTTTCTCGAGTCTTCGCTCCAAAGGTGGGAATCTACGAGGATCCCGTGACCGGTTCCTCCCACACCCAGTTGGGCTGCTACTGGAGCGGTGTGCTGGGGAAGCCCGTGATCGAGGCTTACCAGGCGTCGAAGCGTGGCGGCTATCTGCAGTGCGAGCCCCTTGGCGGCGGCAGGATAGCCATCCGCGGCAAGGCTGCTTTAGTAGCGGTATCCGAGATTAAGGCGCAGCTTAAGTAGGCTCAGGAACAACAGGCACTGGGTCTGGGGACAGAAGACAGCAGGACGCGATTGGCAGACTTAGCTGCAAAGCAGAAAGAAGCCCCTATATGCCCGGCAGCAAAGATAAAAATATTCAGGCAGACTCAGCAGCAAAGCAGAAATCTTTCAACCGAAAGGAAATCAAATGGCAAAAAGAGATAATCCAAGATATAAAAGCGAGGCTCCCAAGAGGGGCAAGAACAGCAGGGCGGCCCATTCCCAGAGCGGCAAGTCCCTCACCTATGAGAGGGGCAGCGGCGGCAGGTCCGACCGGAATGCTGTAAAGGCCGGCGGAAGGACAGCGTCCACCAGAGGCTCCAGAGCCTACGGCGATCAGTCGGGCCAGGGCAGAGGCTCCAGAGCCTACGGCGATCAGTCAGGTCAGGGCAGATCCTTCGGCAAGGGCTCCGGCCGCTACCAGGATGCCCCTGTAAGGCCCGCAAAGGGCCCTCAGAGCGGCGAAGGCTTCGAGGTCAATCCAAATCTCATCATAGGCAGAAATCCTGTCATGGAGGCCGTTAAGAGCGGCAGGACCATAGACAAGATCATGATGCAGAAAGACGGGGAGGGCTCCATCAAGCGCATCGCAGCCCTGGCAAGGGACGAGGGCATACAGATCCAGTACGTGGACAAGATAGTTCTGGACAAGCTGGCTCCCGGCAAGGCCCATCAGGGCATCGCGGCCTATGCGGCAGCCCACGACTACGCGGACCTGGAGGACATACTGGAGGCTGCGGCGGAGAGGGGCGAGGACCCGCTTATCGTGCTGCTGGACGGTCTGGAGGATCCCCACAACCTGGGCGCCATCATGCGAAGCGTTGACGGCGCGGGGGCCCACGGCGTGGTCATTCCCTCCCGCAGGAGCGTCAGCCTTACGGATACCGTGGCAAAGGCCTCTGCAGGGGCCATCGAATACGTGCCTGTGGCCAAGGTCAGCAACCTGGCCCAGACCATAGATGAGCTTAAGGCAAAGGGCATCTGGATCGCCGCAGTGGACATGGACGGCGAGCCCTATTCCGGCGCGGATCTCACCGGTCCGCTGGCCCTGGTGATAGGGGCCGAGGGTGCAGGCGTCTCAAGGCTTATTAAAGAGAAATGCGATTTCTGCGTTTCCATTCCCATGAGGGGCAGGGTCAACTCCCTGAACGCCTCCAATGCCGCCGCCATCGTGCTCTACGAGGCGGAAAGGCAGCGTCACCCTCTGGATGAGGAGCCGGACGCCGGTGACGAATACATCGAGTCCGATATCGCTGTCTTTGAGGCTGACGAGGACTATGATGAAGGCGCCGAGGGCTTCGAAGAGAGCGAAGGAAGCTCCAAAAAAACTCCCGGTGCATCTCTTCTGGCTGAGCTTGGCTGGGATGTAAGCGAAGAGGACGATAACTGATGCCCGGCCTTTACGAAAAAAAGACGGACGAGGAGCTCATCCTGCTGGTAAGAAGCGGAGATCAGGACGCCTCCGACTGCCTTTTGTCCCGCTACAAGGAGCTGGCAGCCGCCAAGGCGAACCTTTATTTCATCCTGGGCGGAGAAAGGGAGGACCTGGTCCAGGAGGGCATGATAGGCCTCTTCAAAGCCATCGGAAGCTACGATCCCGAGCGGGGCGCAGCCTTCAGGACCTTTGCGGAGCTCTGCATAAACAGGCAGATGCTCAGCGCCATAAAAAGGGCAGGTCAGCAGAAAAACAGCGCCTTAAACAGCGCCTGGTCCCTGGAAAGCCCCGTGGGAACGGAGGAGGATGCGCCCCTTCTTGGGGAGACCCTCAAGGCCGGCCCCGGCAGCGATCCCGAGGCGACCCTTCTTTTAGGTGAGCTTATGGAGACCCTCAGGTCTCCGGAAAACAAGGGCTTCAGCCGCCTTGAGCATCAGGTCCTTGAGCTGATGATAAATGGCATGGACTACCGCTCCATCGCAAAGCGTCTGGACAAGACCCCGAAGCAGATAGACAACGCGATGCAGCGCATCAGAAAAAAGATTAGAGCGATAATCGAAGAGTGACAAATATGGAATTTCCCGAACTTGAAAAGCAGAAAGAAGATCAGCTGGACAAAAGAAGGACCAGGAACCCGCTGGTCCTCGGCATCTGTGTAATACTAGTGGCCTTTATCGTGATAAGGCTGGTGCTGCCCGGAACGGCGCCCACAAGGAGCAAGGCCATCACCGTCAACATCACCCACAGCGACGGCAGCGTCAGGACCTTCAACTATCACACGGGCAAGGAGACCCTGCGGGAGCTTCTGGAGCACCAGCAGATAGCAACAGGTGACGAGGATGCCGGCGGCAAGCTGCTCCTGATTGCGGTGGATGCAGAGGCATCGGATTATCAGAACGGCAGGTACTGGAGCTTTTCCGTGAACGGCTCAGAGAGCGCTCTGCCCCCGGATGATCAGAAGATCTCCGATGGAGACGTTATAGACATTTATCTTAAGTGACAGGCCCTCAGGGCTTCAGGACCGTCCCCGGGGCGGTCCCTTTATGTACAGCGGCAGTCTATTTTGACGGCCTTCCATATGCACAGCGGCCGCCTCTATTGACGGCCTTTTTCATTGGTGATAAAATTTGTGATTAGCAAAAGCTAATGGACAGCGAAGGCTGCCCTGCTTTCAAAATATTAAGGGCGGAGGATCCGCCCGCGTCAATTATCATAAGCTGCCTTCAAGCGGCAGCATGGCCGGGCCTTAAAGCCGCGGCTGTGAGTAAGGAGTGTGGAAATGAATAAGAAAACAAGAAATCTTCTGATCGTTTTAGTGGTGCTGTGCCTTGCGGCCTTCATCATCGGCAAGCTGGTGCTGCCCGCAGTAAGCGGCGGCTCCAAGAGCATCACCGTCACCGTGGTCCACGGAGATGAAAGCAAAAAGGAATTCAAGTACAAGACCGACGCCGAATACCTTAGCGAGGTACTTCTGGAAAAGAAGCTGATCGAGGGCGACATGGGCCAGTACGGGCTCTTCGTCACCACCGTGGACGGCGAAAAGGCAGATGACAGCAAGCAGCAGTGGTGGGGCTACACCGTAAACGGCGAGATGGCCATGGTGGGCGTGGATCAGCAGCCTGTGACCGACGGCGACGCCTACGAATTCACCCTGAACACCGGCTGGTAGAGCCGCCGGAGCCTTGCGAATGCTATGGGAAAAGTCGCAAGTTCAAATAAGAGCAGCATAAGCACAAAGGAGCTGGTGACCATGGCGGCCATCTGCGCCATCATGACCGCGGGCAAGGAGCTGATGAACGTGCTCCCAAACATACACCCGGTGACGGTGCTGACCATCTTCGCCACCCTGCTCCTTGGCTGGAAGGCCCTGTACCCTGTGGCGGGCTTCGCCTTCCTGGAAATGTGCATCTACGGCGTCAGCCTCTGGTCCGGCATGTATTTCATAGTCTGGCCGCTGCTGGTCTGCGTGAGCATGGCCTTCAGAAGCAGCCGCGACTGGCTGCTTTGGGCCATCATATCCGGTGCCTTCGGGCTCTGCTTCGGAGCCTTCTACGCTCTTCCCTACCTGATAGTTTCGGGGCCTCAGACGGCTCTGAGCTTCTGGCTGGCGGGACTGAGCTTCGATGCGGTGCACTGCGTCGCCAGCTTTTTCATGACCCTGGTCTTCCTGCCCATACTCTGCAGGATAGCAAAGGCCATGGGCTATGATATATAAAAAGATGCTGCAATTGAAAGCGGTCAAAACGCAAATTCAGCCCCGAAGCCCCGATGCTCCGGGGCTTTTCGTTGTCTGGAGGAGGCTTCAGGCTCCGAAAGAGGTGAAAACCCGTGCCAAAATGGCTAAATCGACCCTAAGTCTTGACATTTACGATAAAAAATGCAATATTAGTTTTACATATTTGATTTTTCAGGAGGACAATACCATGAGTTTATTTTCCAAATTGCTGAAGGCAGCAACCGATAAGGATATAGATCTGGATAAGCTGGCAAAGGGCGTCACCGATGCCGCGGAGAAGTTCAACGAACAGCTTAAGGAATCCGGCGCCATGGATCAGCTGAAGAAGCTGGGCGAGGAGCTGGAGTCCAAGAGCGCAATCAAGGTGACCGAGGTGGAAACTCCCAAGGCTCAGGCCTACAGCGGCGAGCTGGCTCCCGCAGGGACCTGGTGGGGCGAGCTGATGCCGGACGAGGAGAACCAGTATAACTCCGGCCTGGACTATCTGAGCTATTTCCGCAAGATCTTCGCAGAGGACTTTGCCGAATACACCATCGAGGAGGGCGAATACTACGGCCTCAGGAACTTCAGCTTCATGAAGGACGGCGAGAAGGCCCTTGTTGTGGAGCTGCTGCCCGGAAAGAGCAACGCCCAGGGCATGAGAAAGGCCTGCCGCGCCAGCGGCACCCCCTATCTGCGCTTCTACTACGACGTTGAGGGCTGGTGGAACGCCAGAGCCTATGTGGTACAGCGCATCAAGGGCGCTCTGTAACTATAGCTTTCGCCCCGGCGGCGCAAAGCACATCCATCACGACAAAAGCAGAAAGAGAACGCCCTGCGCCTGCGGCGGACCAGGCACGGACAAACAGATGACTTCGCAGGCAGTCTGTTCGTGTACGGCCCAGTACACCCGAGAATCTTCTCGGCTTTAATGCCTTCTCTTTCTGTTTTTCTTATGCCTATGTCACTGCTCGATCTTCTTGCCCTTCCCTTAAGCTGGGAGGAATTCTACAAATACAAGACGGAGCTTGCCTGTCCCAGGGACTACGCTCAGACCCTCAGGACCTTCATCGACGAAGGGGCCTATCTTCCCGTCTGCGAAAGGATAAGGCGGGGCGAGGCCTTCCCGCTGCCAAAAAAGGCGGTGATATCCAAGCTTTCCAGCGGCAAGAAGCGCACGGTCTACATGTACCCGGAGCCGGAGAATACGGTGCTGAAGCTTCTGACCTGGCTTCTGCTTCGCCGCTTCGACGGACTGTACGCCCCGGGTCTTTATTCCTTCCGTCCCGGCCGCAGCGCCAAGGACGCAGTGCGTTATCTTACGAACCTGAGGGGCATCAGGCGGCTCTATTCCTACAAGGTTGACATCCACAATTACTTCAATTCGGTGCCGGTGGAGCGCTTTCTGCCGCTGCTTGAGGGCTCCCTTGGGGGCGACGAGCGGCTCTATGCCTTTCTTTCGGGACTTCTTTCAGAGCCTGAGGTGCTGGAAAGGGGAAAGCCTGTGACAGAGCAGAAGGGCATAATGGCGGGGACGCCGCTGGCAGCATTTTATGCGAATCTCTATCTTAAGGATCTGGACTGGCACTACAGGGAGGCGGGGGTGCCCTACGCCCGCTATTCGGATGATATAATAGTTTTCTGCGAAAGCAGGGAGGAGTGCGAGGCTCAGGCGGAATTTATACGGAACTATCTGGCAGAGCAGGGTCTGGAGGTGAACCCGGATAAGGAGCAGTTTTCAAGCCCCGAGGAGGGCTGGGTCTTCCTCGGCTTTTCGTATAAGGAGGGGGTCATCGACATTGCTCCCGCCACGCTGAAAAAGCTTAAGCAGAAGATGCGCCGCAAGGCCAGAGCTCTCCGGCGCTGGGCTGACAGGAACGGCATCGAGGGCGAAAATGCTGCAAAGGCCTTCATCCGGATATTCAATAAAAAGCTTCTGGAGAGCCCCAAAGACAGCCAGCTAAGCTGGAGCTACTGGTTCTTCTCTGTGATAAACACGGACAAAAGCCTCCACGAGATAGACCTCTACGCCCAGGACTGCCTGCGCTTTATAGTAAGCGGCAGGCGCAGCAAGGCCCGCTTCAACGTGCGCTACGAGGACCTGAAGGCCTTGGGCTACCGCAGCCTGGTCCACGAATACTACAGCGAAGACGCCGCCAGGTATCCGGAGGAAAAGTAAAAAACAGATCCCTGAGTTTTCTCAGGGATCTGTTTTTTACTGGGCTTTGAGCTTGCGCCGGATCCTTCGCCAGTCGGACATATGGGCGTCCAGGATGGCCTTGAATTCGGGCCCGTGGTTTGGGACCCGAAGGTGAGCCAGCTCGTGGAGTATTATGTAATTCAGGCACTCGTCGTCCTTTCGGGCCAGCTGCAGGGCGAAGTTTACACGGCCTGTCCTGGTATTGCAGCTGCCCCAGCGGGTCCTCATGCTGCGCACATGCCAGGAGCTGGGCTTAAGCCCCGTGCGCTCAGTCCAGGCAGGCAGCAGCCTTGCGATGCGCTCCTTCAGTTCCGCCCTTTCGGCTTCACTTATGGGCTCCTCCGGCCTTTCAGATGCCGCACTCAGAGCCATCTGGGCCTGCTTCTTTCTTATCCAGTCAGCCTTAGACAGCACAAAGGCGTCGATCACCAGCTTCGGCGTGAAGAGAGGTGCCGTCACCTCCACCCGCCCATCGGGCGCCTTCACATAAAGATTTATGCGTTTTATTCTTTTTCTGGTCAGCTTGTATTCCATGGACCTATTTTAGCACACAAAGCCTTGACATTC
>JAEEPD010000111.1 GCA_016284575.1 Bacillota bacterium
CCCCTTTGCTCCTTCCGTGGCCCAGAGCCTGAAGGATTCAGGGGTGCAGATAATGCACTCCCACTGCCCCATAGCCTCCACCATGATGGCCAGAGGCTTCAGGGACATCGTAAAGACTCCGCTGATACTGACCTACCACACCAAGTTCGATATCGACATCGAAAACATCGTGGGCAGCAGGCTGCTTCAGGAGGGCGCCGCCAGGCTGCTGGTGGACAACATCAGCGCCTGCGACGAGGTCTGGACCGTGAGCCGCGGCGCGGGGGAGAATCTCCGCGCCCTGGGCTACGAGGGCGACTATATCGTTATGCAGAACGGCGTGGACATGCCAAGGGAGAGGCTCCCGGAGGCTGAGACCGCTGAAATGCTGAAGGATCAGGACCTGCCCGCCGGGCTGCCCGTCTTCCTGTTCGTGGGAAGGCTCATGTGGTACAAGGGCATAAGGATCATAATCGATGCGCTGGCGGCTCTTAAGTCCCAGGACATGGATTTTCGCATGGTCTTCGTGGGCAAGGGCCAGGACGAGGCGGAGATAAAGGATTATGTAAGGCAGGCGGGCCTGCAGAGCAATACCATCTTCACAGGCCCCATCTACGACCGCAGGGAGCTCAGCGCCTGGTACTGCAGGGCAGACCTGTTCCTCTTCCCCTCCACCTTCGACACCAATGGCCTGGTGGTGAGGGAGGCTGCGGCAAGGTCGCTGGCATCGGTGCTGGTGAAGGGCAGCTGCGCCGCCGAGGGCGTTAAAAACGGCGTCGATGGCTTCATGATCGAAGAAAACGCAGCTTCGCTGGCGGTGCTTCTGGCCAGGCTCATGGACAGGCCGGATGTGATGCACGCCGCAGGTGAAAAGGCCGCCCAAAACCTTTATATCTCATGGGCTGACGCAGTGAAGGCCGCCTATGAACGCTATCCGGTGGTGATAGAAAACTACAGGGCGGGCAAATACAAGAAGGCTATGAGGCCCTCCGACGGGCTCTACAAGCTGAGCGCCGAAATGATGGATTCCGTGAACCGCTTCTACGAGCGGCAGAACAATATACGCCAGCTGCTGGACCCCGATGAGCTGAGGGACAGGCTGAACCAGCTGGACACCAATGCCACCCAGCTTCTGAACCGCTTTGATCTTGGAGACCTGGACCACCTGGGCAGGAGCAAGCCCAAGGAAAGCCCAGGAACACCCAAGCTCCCCCACGAGATACAGGACAAATATCTGTAAAACGAAAAACCTGTGAGACAGCATCTCACAGGTTTTTATGTCATTGGAGACGGTTTTTTCATCTTATCAGAACAGGTCTGCGATCTTAGAGAGTATAGATGCGGCTTCGCAGCGCTTGATCTTGTTGTCAGGCTTAAAGCTCTTGTCCGCGTAGCCGTCCACGATGCCGCTCTTTGCCAGAATATCGATGTTTTCGAAATATTCGGTCCCGGCCACATCCGTCAGCTGATCCTCCGTATCGGTCTTATAGACCTCCTTCGGCAGCGCTCTGGAGAAATAAAAGGCCATCTCGGCGCGGGTCACCGGCTCGTTCATCATATTATCGAAGCGGTCATCGGTTATGCCCTTCTCCTTGGCGTAGTCCAGATAGGGCTGGTACCAGACTAAATAGCCGTCCTCCAGCTCCGTGCCATCATTTTCCCACATGCTTCTGAGCCTGCAGGCCAGGGTAATGGCCTGGGCGTGGGTGAGCCTGGCATCAGGGGTGAAGCGGTCGAAGGAAGTTCCCTCGATCAGTCCCTTGCCGTAGGCATTGAACACAGGCTCCTTGTACCAGGTGCCATCCGCCACGTCCGTAAAGGGCAGCTTGGTTATCTTTCCCAGGTTTCCGATCATGGTGAAGCCCTTGGGCTGGGGCTCAGTGAACTCTCTGCCTTCGGTGACAGCGGCCTCATAGCGGTCCAGCCAGGCGTTCAGCTCCTTGTAGAAATCTATGGATGCGTGGCCTTTGGACACGTCCGCGGTGGTGCAGTCGCCCTCCACCTCAACGCCCATGACAGCCCTGAGGGTCACCTTGGTGCTGTCGCCTGCTATCATAATCCTATTGGATTCTATGCTCTCCAGTATGGCGCCGGGTGTAGCGTCCTCGGCGGGAGGCTCGCTTTCCTGAAGATTTTCATAGACCAGCCTGAAGTATCTGTAGCCGTCTCTGTTGTACAGGGACCAGCTCATGCAGCCCAGATCATCGCCCAGGTCGTTCTTAAGATCCGCAACCGGGCCCTCGCCCTCAGCCACCGGCACCTCAAGAGCACCGTCCAGCTCCTTTACGGTGCGGAATTTGAATTCCTTCTGGGAACCGACGTAGTTTTCGCCGTCAAAATCGGTCAGCATCAGGCCTTCAGCCTCATAATCGAAGGCTGGGGGATTCTCCTCCTCCTCACCGTAAAGATCATCCAGAAAGCTTTCCTCGGACCTGTATGTGGTAACTACAAGCCTTCCGACGCCGTTTTCGTCGAAGCCGAACTCATACGAGGCCTTGCCGCAGGCTGTCAGCGCAAGCAGCAGGACCAGGCAGAGCAGGACCGCCAAAAACCTTTTCGTTTTCATATTCCCCTCCCTAAAAATTATTCCGTTTTATCCGCTGAGTTCAGCTTTTCAAACATATTGCAGTAAAGCTCCGCAGCCGGCAGCATTATATCCTCCTCGATGTGGAAGTGGGTGTTGTGGTGGGGACCTCTTCCGCCGGCGCCCAGGCTCATATATGTGGCCTTTCCGCCCTGGCGCTGCACCTCCTTCATCATAAAGCACACGTCCTCGGCACCGCCGCCGCCCGCCTCCTTGCTGAAGTCGGTCATGGATGTGATGCCCTCGATGCCCTTTGCGCACTCGATGGCCAGCTCCACCATCTCCCGGTCGCATTCCGCGTCGATGGCGTGGCCCTTCAGCTGGCACTCAAAGCTGCAGTTGTACATGGCAGCAGCACCCCTGCAGACCTCCAGCACCCGGTTGTACATGTATTCGTTTATCTCCTCCGTCTGGCCGCGGACCTCGCCTATCAGGACCGCCTCGTCGCAGATCACGTTCCGTCCGGGGCCGAAGCGGCCGGCACCTATGTTGACCCGGCTGTAGCCCTTGCTGTGACGGGATATGGAATAGCAGCCGATAAGGGCCGTCGCCGCCGCAAGGGCCGCGTTGTTGCCCTTTTCGGGACTTCCTCCTGCGTGTGCAGCCTCGCCTGTGAACTTCAGATCCAGCTTGTAGGTAAAGGCGTGCTCCTTGCTTCCGCCGGTGCAGACGCCCAGCTCCTTCCCGGCGCCCACGTGACCGCCAAAGAGGTAGTTTACGCCGTCGAGGATGCCGCTTTTAGCCATGGATTCGCCCCCGCGAACGCCCTCCTCCGCGGGCTGGAATATGATGAGTATCCTGCCGCAGAGGCCGTCAAGACGGCCGGCCAGAGCAGTGGCGACGCCAACTCCTATGGCGGTGTGGGCATCATGGCCGCAGGCGTGCATAAGATTGGGATGGACGGAGGCAAAGCCCTCCTTCCTGGCGTAGTGCTCAGGGTCCTCGGTCTCGCCCACATCGTTGCAGTCCATATCCACCCGCAGGGCAGATACGGGGCCGGGACGGCCGGTATCGAGAATGGCGACGCAGCCGGTGTAGCCGCCCTCCATGGCCTCCACCAGCTCCGGGTCCGCGCCCTCTGCGATAGCCCTGTCCATGCAGGCCCTTAAGGTCCCTGCATCGGGCACGCCCATGCGCTCCTCCTTAGTGTGCACGTCTCTTCCGAATTTGTACGGAATGCCGAGCGCCTGCAGCTCCTTTATGACAGCAGCAGTGGCGTAAAACTCGGTCCAGCCGTTCTCCGGATGCTTGTGACGCTCCCTTCTGAAGGCCACCATTTTATCCAGCAGAGCCTTCTTTTCTTCCTTTGTGAATTCCATTTTCTTTATCCTTTCTGTCAGAGCACACAGCCCTGCTGCCTTTTCACAGCCTTTCCGGAGTCCATCTCATGCATTGCCTGACCCGAAGCCCTGCTGCTTTTTCACAGTCTTTAGCCAGCTCCTATCTCACGCAGCGCCTGACCCGAAGCCCTACTTTTTTACCGCCCTTCTGGGGTTTCTGCTTTCGCAGGGGATGCCTGTAAGGCACTTGCCGCAGCTGCCTGAACCATACTTTTCACGTATGTAGCCGCCCCGTCCCGAGCACATCTTGAGGTTTCTCAAAGCCTCGTCCGTGATGGCTCCTATGGGGCAGCGCCTCGTGCAGGCTCCGCAGTGTATGCAGTTTTCGTAGATCTCCGTGTAGTCCCTTTCGTCCGGCTCCACCTCAGCATCGATTATGATGCTGGCGTAGCGTCCTGCGCAGCCCTTTTCTGTTATCAGGTGGCGGTGGATGCCAAAGGTGCCGAGACCGCAGACGAAGGCCGCATGACGCTCCGACCAGGTGGGAACGAAGTGGAGATCATCCCTTCCGCCGCTGGTCACAGGGTAATTGACTATCTTCATCCTCGGGTCGTAGGAGGGCGCAACAGCCTTGATGCCCTTTGCCTCCAGAGCCTCCATAAGCGCCGTTATGACCTCCTTGTTGAAATATCCGTTAGCCGCCGCAAGCCCGGCATTCCAGGCCTCGCAGGTCTCCTCAGGACAGGTCCTTGCCCGGCTTTTTATCTCCTCGCTGAAGGGGAAGAACACGGAAATGACGGTCTTAGCGCCCTCCATCCACTCGGTCGGATACATCCACTCCTCGCCAATAGCCTCCGGCCGTTTGTACTCGTCCCACTTGGGGTCATCCGCTGCGCCAAAGCCTATGAGGGGCTCCTCAAAAAGTGGCACATCAAGATTTTCACTGGCAATATGAGCGAAATTGTTGTCCTTGCCATTGAAAATGCCATAAAAAATATCTTTTATCTCCTGCTTATCCATAACTATCTCCTCTGGTTATATAAGCGATACTATTTCGAGAATTATTTTAACAGAAAACAAGCTCCAATAGAATAATGTTCTTGCTTTCGGTGCAAAAACGGGTCAAATTTGCGTGAAAAATAACTTCAAAATATAGGTCCAAAAAATTGATGAAACCAGCAATGTGAAATCCTTTTTCTTGTACCATGGTAAACAGAAAAAACATGCCTTTCTAGCTTGTATTTATTACCATTTTTTGCTGTTAATTCTATTTCCATGAGCTTATAACTGTGAATTCACAGTTTCCGTACCATTTGTTGCTTCCCGAAGCCCCGCCAAAACAGGCAATGCGCAAAAAAAATATGGTACAAAATTCGAAAAACGCCAGTTTGGTTCCATGTGGATTTATTAACAATTTTACGAGCCTGATAAACCTTGAATTACGGACTTTACAAAGCGAAAACTGGAGGAGATATATCAGCAAGTGAACGCATATCGATCGATTTGAGCTTAAGCAAAGAATTCCAATATGGTTCACACTCAAGTCAGATATAAAAATAAAAGCACCCGGTGAGGGCGCTTTTCTTTTTCAGATACAATTTCATATCAGAGCCAATCGGCGCTGTCAATCGCTTGTCCCGGCATTGTCAAGATAAAAATGCAGCCTTATAGGAAAGGCATATCTGATTTGGGATACTCTTAAAAAGCTGTCATGCAACAGGGCGTTTAATGCATTCACTTTTTACCCATACTGCTGGGATCCTGAAGGCATGCCCGCGTTCCCCGAACGCCTCCATCAGTTGCTGCCTTTAGCGGCGCGTTCTCTGCGCTTTTTAAAGTAATACCAGAAGCAGAGCACGTTCTGAAGCAGGGAGGACGCAGGGGGTGGAAAGGCCTATCAGGAACAGGGACACGGGGCGCACCCTGGACATCATGAAGGCCATGGGCACGCGTACCCCAAAGGCACCCACAATGCCTTGTACCATGTCGAAGCGGGTAAGCCCGCAGCCATTGAAATAGCCCACAAAGCAGAACATGAAGCTTATCATCAGGGTGTCTATTGCGTAAGCCCTCAGGTAGTCCCAGCCCGCCTTTATGACCTCTGGATCCTTGCTGAAAAGGCCTGCCATCAGGTCTCCGTGGAAGAAGGACATATAGGCCATCACCAAAGCGATGGAAAAGGACGCGGCGATGGAATAGACCAGCGCCTTCTCCGCCCTCTTGTAGTCCCTGGCCCCCACATTCTGAGCCACAAAGGCGCTCAGGGCCTGGGAGAAGGAGTTTGGCACCAGCATTATAAAGCCCGAGAGCTTCTCCGCCACGCCCATGCCCGCGGAGGCGATGAGCCCGATGTCGTTTACTATGACCTGGATCACTATAAAGGACATGGACACCAGCAGGCTCTGGAAGGTGATGGGCAGGCCCAGGTTCAGGGTGGATCTTACGGCGATCCAGTTAATGCGCAGGTTCTTCCGGCCAAAGCTGAAGGGCAGGCCCTTGATGCTGATGATGACGATGCAGATGATCACGCTGATGGCCTGAGCCAGCACCGTGGCGATGGCGGCGCCAAGGGAGGCCATGCCCCTGATGGCCACCAGATAGTAGTCGCCGGCGATGTTGAGAACGCTGGCGATGGCTACGGAAAGCAGCGGGGTCCGGGAATCTCCCATGCCCCTGAAGACGCTGCCAAGCACGTTGTAGGCCACTATAAACACCGCGCCGTAGGAGCAGACGGTAATATACTGGACGCACTTTGTAAAGGCCAGCTCCGGCACCTTAAGAGCGGTGCAGAGAGGCACAGCAAGGAAAGGCAGCAGCACCATGACCACAAGGCCAAGAAAGCCGAAAAGCCAGATAGCGGCGCTGATTATATCCCCCGCGGATTCCTTGTCCCCGGAGCCGATGCGCTGGCCCAGGAGCACTGTGGTGCCGATGGACAGGCTGGAGATGACCCAGGTGATGGTGTTCATCACCGAGACGCCGTTGGCCACGGCGGACACGTCCGCAGCGCTGCCAAAGCGGCCCACTATCATAAGGTCCACGGAGCCGTAAAGAGTCTGAATTATCTGAGCGCCCAGCACCGGCAGGGCAAAAAGCAGCAGCGGCTTAAGGATGGGGCCGCTGGTGAAGCTGAGTTCCTGTTTGTGTTTCTTTTCGCTTGCCATAATTACCTCAAAACATAAAAAAAGGGACAGGATGCGGCTTTTGGGGAGCCTTCCTGCCCGATGATTCAAATCAGTACCATAGAAGAATAACAGAAAACTGCCGAATGTCAAGGCTTTTTGTGCTAAAATAGGTCCATGGAATACAAGCTGACCAGAAAAAGGATAAAACGCATAAATCTCTATGT
>JAEEPD010000112.1 GCA_016284575.1 Bacillota bacterium
TGCCCTCGAAGCAGAAGTTCACGTTGCCGGGGAGCCGCTGATACCGGTCTCCGTTCAGAGCCGAGTGCGGTATCTGAAGCAGGCCGTCTATGAGCCTGTCGCGGCACCTCCTCTGGTTTTCGGTGTTCTTTTCCATATTGGCGACGGCCTCCTTGAGGGCTGCAGCCATGGCCACGATCCCCGCCACATTTTCAGTACCGGCCCTCTTGCCCCTCTCCTGAGCGCCGCCGTCTATCAGGTTCCTCACCACTATGCCCTTCCTCACATAGAGGAAGCCCACGCCCTTTGGACCGTGGAATTTATGGGCCGAGGCGCTGAGCATGTCTATCCCGAGAGCCTTCACATCTATGGGAAGGTGCCCCATGGCCTGCACAGCGTCGCAGTGGAAGATGACGCCGTGCTTTTTGCAGATCTCCGAGATCTCCTTCACAGGCTGTATGGTCCCCACCTCGTTGTTTGCGAACATTATGGTGACCAGGCAGGTGGTATCCTTTATAGCAGCCTCCAGCTCCTCCGGTCTTACTATTCCATTTTCGTGGACAGGAAGGAGGGTGACCTCAAAGCCCTCGGATTCCAGCCTCTTCAGGGTGTGGAGCACAGCATGGTGCTCGAAAGCAGAGGATATGATATGGTTCTTCCCCTTCTTTTTGCCAAGGGCAGCGCCGCTGATGATGGCCTGGTTGTCGGCCTCGCTGCCGCCGGAGGTAAAGATGATCTCCCGGGGCTCGGCGTTGATGATGGCCGCGATGTCTGATCTGGCCTGCTCCATGCCCTCCTTGGCCTCCTGGCCTATGGAATAGAGGCTGGAGGGGTTGCCGTAGAAGTTCTCCATGTAGGGGATCATGGCATCTATGGCAGTCCGGCTCATCCTTGTGGTCGCGGCGTTGTCTGCGTATATCTTCATATTTATGATTCTCCTTCTGCCGGGCGCTCCGGCTTTTGTTTCCTGTTTTATTATATCCTATTCGCCTACTGTGTCAATAGGTTTTTCTATATTGATGCTTGATTTACCAATTCACCCTAAAGTATAATAGGCTGAAACAAATATTAAAGGAGGAAGGCTCATGATATCAACAAAAGGACGCTATGCCCTTCGCGTAATGATAGACCTGGCGGAGCACCAGAACGGCTCACCCATCCCTCTTAAGGATATTGCGGAAAGGCAGAGCATTTCGAAAAAATATCTGGAGATAATCGTTAAGGAGCTGGTGAATGGCAAGATGCTAAGCGGCATCAGCGGCAAGCACGGCGGATACAGGCTCACCAGAAAGCCAGAGGAATACAGCGTTGGCGAGATAATCGAGCTTATGGAGGGCTCCCTTGCTCCCGTGGCCTGCCTGGCCAAGGATGCTGCAGCCTGCCCAAGAGCCGCTGAATGCGAGACCCTTCCCTTCTGGATCGAATTCGACAACATGGTCAACGATTTCCTCTACAGCAAAAAGCTCAGCGACCTTGCGGGAGCCTAAGGCCATGGAGGAGGAATTACGTCTTTCCATAGGGGTGGACCTTGGAACCACCAATATCGAAGCGCGGCTTTTCAGAGGAAAGGAGCTTCTGGCGGAGACCGCCGGGGAGAACTGCCTTGGAGAGTACGGACCGGACGTTCTGAGCCGGGTCCAGTACTGCACCGGAGATGAGTCTGCTTTAAGGAAGCTCTCCGAGGCCCTGAGGCTTCAGCTGGACCGCATGGCGGAGGCGCTTATAAGATCAGGAGCTCCGGAGCATTCAAGAAAAGAGCTGGCCGGTATCTATGTAGCAGGGAACCCCATAATGGAGCATTTTCTTGCAGGTATCCCCGCAGACAGCATCGCAGCCTATCCCTTTAAGCCCCTCAGCCTTTTTTATGACGAAAGCTGGCAGCAGCTGTCCGTGCTCAGAAGCCCGGACAGGCTTTTTGGCACGCCTCTTTATATTATGCCCTGCGTCTCCGGCTATGTGGGAGGCGATATAACAGCAGGTCTCGCGGCCCTGGAAAGGGAGCTGGACCCTGCTGTCAACTATATTTTCATGGACATAGGGACCAACGGCGAGATGGTCCTGAGGCAGGACGGCGTCTACAGCTGCTGCTCTGCCCCCTGCGGCCCCGCCTTCGAGGGAGCCGAGGTGAGTGTGGGAAGGAAAAACGGCCGCGGCTACTACGGCTCACAGCTCATAGACATATTGGCAGAGCTGCTGGCGGCGGATATAATAGACGAAACGGGCCGCTTCACGGACGATGACACTGGAGCCGTGGAGCTGGATGACGGCTGGATGCTGACTCAGGAGGACATCAGGAATCTTCAGCTGGCCAAGGCCGCAGTGGCAGGAGGTCTTCACACCATGCTGAAGCTCAGAAACGCCGATATCTCAAGGATAGACAGGCTTTTCATCGCGGGTGTCTTCGGGGAGAATCTGGACCCGGACTCCGCCGCGAAGATCGGACTCATCCCATTGCCGCTTAAAAACAGACTGGTCACCTTGGGAAACAGCTCCCTTAAGGGAGTTTCCCTGGCGGCAGCGGACAGCTCAGTCCTAAAGGAAATACTTGAGCTCAGCCGCAGGCTGGACTACATAGAGCTTTCCATAGAGCCAGCCTTTACCGATACCTTTTACAGCCATATGACCCTGGAGGATAATTATGGAGCTTAGATACCCCCTCATACTG
>JAEEPD010000113.1 GCA_016284575.1 Bacillota bacterium
TGGATCCGGACTTCGACGGCTTCGAAAGGGAGCAGCTTAAGGACCTCTGCTACGTCTGCATGACCCAGTACGATGCCACCATGCCCAACGTGCTAGTGGCCTACCCGCCCCAGACCCTGAAGAACACCCTGGGCGAATACGTCAGCAGCCTCGGAAAGAGCCAGCTGCGCATCGCCGAGACCGAAAAATACGCCCACGTGACCTTCTTCTTCAACGGCGGCGTGGAAGCCCCTTATGAGGGCGAGGACCGCATCCTTGTGGCATCTCCCAAGGTGGCCACCTACGATCTGCAGCCCGAGATGAGCGCCTACGAGGTGACGGACCGGGTGCTGGAGCGCATACAAGAGAACAAGACGGACCTCATAATCATGAATCTGGCCAACTGCGACATGGTGGGCCACACCGGCGTCTTCGAGGCTGCGGTGGCAGCTGTGGAGGCAGTGGATGCCTGCGTGGGCAGGATCGCCGAAGCCATAGAAAGGACAGGCGGAGACCTGATAATAACCGCAGACCACGGCAACGCGGACATCATGGTGGAGGACGGCATTCCCATGACCGCCCATACCAGCAATCCCGTGCCTGTGATCCTGGTATCCCCCCAGCCCTACGAGCTCACTCAGGAAGTGCTTCCGGATTCCGACGGCTGCTGCGGCGCCCTCTGCGATCTGGCCCCCTCCCTTCTCCAGCTTATGGGCATCCCCCAGCCTCCCGAAATGGAAGGCAAGAGCCTGCTGAGATAGGCAGGAAAAATTGTCCGGACAATCTGAATTCGCCTGGGATACACGATCAAGCAACACAAAAGACGGACCCTTTACGGATCCGTCTTTTTCTGTCTGTAAAACTTCGGTCCCCTGCCCTATGCAGGGCTCCGGGTCCTGTTACTGCAGGTTCTTGACCATTCTTACCGCTATGGCCAGAGCCTGCTCGCGGGTGGCCTGTGCGTAGCCTATGGCCTTTTCGGCATCGGTCACCGCACGGGGCTTGAAGGTGCCGTTGCTGCCCTCCACGATGTGATTCGCTGCCATGAAGTACACGCTGTCATAAGCCCAGGGGGATATCTTCGCGTCGTCGTCGAACTTGGCGGGCATGCTGTATGCAGCCTTGAACTGGGCATCGAAATTGCCGTCGGTCTTAAGGGTCCAGCCGCTGAAGTTGACCTTCTTCCATACGCGGGTGAGCATGGTGGCAGCCTGCTCTCTGGTCAGCAGATCGTTGGGCCCGAAGAGGTCTCCCTTGCTGTTCTTTCCGTCAGTGATGCCCACGTTGAAGGCCTTCAGAACTTCGGGATCGCTGGTGTCGGTGAAGGGATTGTTTGCTACAGGCTGGGCGGTGGTGCTTGTGAGAGCCTCGAACACCTTGACACTGACTGCGGCAAATTCAGCTCTTGTGATCTTCTTCGTCAGGTCCTGATCCTTGAGGCTGGCCGGGATGAGTCCCAGTGCATCAGCCTCTGCAAGCTCGCTCTGAGCCCAGGCGGAGGCCTGGAAGCTAGGCTTGTTGCCGACGATGTTGGACCATGGGGACTGCTGACCGAGATTGTTCACTATGCGGGCGCGGATCTCCACCTGAGAATCCTTGGTGAAGGGGTAATCCGTATCCGGCGAGCCTGATCTGAGGCCGTCGAATATCCAGTCGGAGTTTCCGATGTAGAAATCCACCCAGCTGCCGCCGTTTACACGGATCTGTGTCTCGATGTTATAGGGCTCGAACATACCGGCTTCGGCTTCGCAGTACATGAGCCCGTCATATACGCTGTCAGGGATATCGATGAAGAACTCTGCGGACGCACCCTCCAGACCGCTGGGATCCTTTGTCACCTTGAGCTGGAAATCGGAAAGAGTCGGCGCCTCGATTCCGGTGGGCTCAGTCAGTGCCTTCTGGTTTCCGCCCTTGCCGATGACGGTCTCGGGGGACCAGGGGGTGATGATGGTCTGGATGGGCCCGTCGGGCTCCGCCACATACTTCAGCATGATCCTGCAGCGCACGCCCAGGCTGTGATTTGCAAGATCATAGCGGAATGCGGTGTCGCCGTCCCCATCAGTGAAAGGCGTAAGTATGGGATTCAGAAAACCGTTGTTGTTTCCGTTGTCGGTGTGCCAGGCGCCGACATCGGAAAGATCGAAGCTTACGAGCTGGCTGTCACCATAAAAGTCTCTGACGGTGCCAAAAACATAGTCTCCGATGCCTTCGAGCCTCCAGAATTCCGGATCGTCCCAGTCAGATGTATACTGCCAGCTGCCGCCGTCCACCCGGCCGTCGGTCTGGATCCGGAACTCGTACCACTCAACATCGAAGCGGTTCCTGGTCATGTTTTCGCCATACGGATTCTCCGCATCCCAGAGCTGTCCGGCAGCTACGATCTTAGATATATCGGATGGGGTCATGACCCACATGGATATGACATCGCCCTGGGGCCAGCTGGTATCCAGCTTCAGATAAGGCTTCTGCGGAGCCTCGAGCTTGCCGCTGGGGATGAATTCGCTCAGGAGTCTGGGGGTGCCCGCCGCGAACGCCATGCACGGGATCAGGCTGAGCACAAGCAGCAGGCTTATAAGTATGCATGTTATTCTTTTCATTTTTGTCCTCCATTATTGCAAGACTAAAAAGTATTATCACAGAAACAATTATACCCCCGGACTGTGCCGGGGGCAAGGGTGAATAAGGAAGGAGCCTGCTGCGGTAACTCATAGCCGGCAGTCACATAAAAATGTGATATCCCTTGACCGCCGGAGGCTTATTGCTTTACAATTGTTATGTACACTAATAGTGCAAAGCGCTGAAACAAACAGATCTTGCAAAGGAGGCCTGATAAAGTGAAGAGAACTATATCGATACTTATGACCATGCTGCTGATCCTGGCCATGCTGCCTGCAGCCGCACTGGCGGCAACCGAACCCACCGCAGAGGACCTGAAAACGCCGCCGACCATTTCCAAGCTGGAGATCCACGACGACAAGGAGGGCTTCGTCTGGCTGGAGGTAACGGTTCAGACTCCGGCTAATGTGCTCAACGCCATCGATTATTATGAGAACCATGAGCTGGGCTACAACCAGGCCGGCTATATAGGCGGCATCGAGCTGCAGTATTCCATCGACGGAGGCGAATGGCAGACATCTGGTCTGACTGTTGCCGGGCGGTACTATGAAGGGGCGGAGGAAGTGCCAAGCTGGAACGGTATTCATGAGACATGGTATCTGGACGAGCTCCACGTGGATTCCGAGGTGAAGGCCCGGGCTCGCTACACCGGAGCTGATGCAGATGGAAATATCCGCTGCAGCGACTGGTCCAACATGCTGACCCTCAACGAAAAGGTGGATTTCCAGGCCTCGAGCTGGGCGTTAAGCGATCTTGCGGAAGCCGACGCGCTGGGCCTGATTCCAGACTCTCTCAAGGACAAGGATCTTACAAAGACCATTACAAGAGCGGAATTCGCAGCCATAAGCGTGAAGGTTTTTGAAGCTCTGACCTTTACCACCATCGAGGAGCTTGAGGAAAGCCCCTTTAAGGATACCAGCGATCCTGAAGTACTGAAGGCATATAACGTTGGCATTACCGACGGAAGCAACAGCAAGGGCGATATGTTCAGCCCCAATGCCCTTCTCACAAGAGAGCAGGCAGCCACCATGCTTACCCGCGTCTGGAAGAAGGTCAATCTGAGCGGCTGGTGCCTGGAGGATGACAGCAGCTTTGACGAACAGTTCAAGACCTGCTACACCATGCCCGCAAAATTTGACGACGATGCAAAGATCGCTCCCTGGGCATATGACAGCGTTTACTTCATGGCTGCAAACCACATCGTAGAAGGCAGCAATGGCAGGTTCAATCCAAAGGCTTTATCTTCTGCAGAGGATGCTATCGGTTACGCCAAGAGAGAACAGGCAATCGTTATTGCTCTGAGAATGGTCAAGAACCTGTAATTTCAAAGCATTGCGCAAAACAGGATACACAAAAAGGCGGACCTTATGGTCCGTCTTTTAATGTGCTTGTTTCTTTCTGAAGCAGGCACCGCCGAAAGGTCACGGGCTGCCACCTACAGATTTATGTCCATATTGAGATTCTGGAACCAGATCTGGGAGCTTCCCACATAGACCCGCAGCTGCAGCT
>JAEEPD010000015.1 GCA_016284575.1 Bacillota bacterium
GGTGCTGTTACCGCAGTGCCATAGTCCTGCTTGATTGATGCAATTGTCGTACCGCCATCAGTGTCGAAGCTAATTGTGTACTGGTTGATTGCCCAGAGTGCTTTAATTGCAGTGTCTGAAGCAGGCATCACTGCAGGAATGGTGGTATTCCAGCCTGCAAATGTGTAGCCTTCCTTTGTTGGGTCTGCAGGCGCTGTTACTGCAGTTCCATAGTTCTGAGTAATTGAAGCAATAGAAGTTCCACCGTCAGTGTCAAATGTAATGGTGTAGCTATTTATTGTCCACAGTGCCTTAATGGAAGTGTCTGTTGCAGGCATCACTGCAGGAATGGTGGTATCCCAACCAGCAAATGTATATCCTTCCTTCGTTGGATTCGCCGGTGCTGTTACTGCGGTATTGTAATCCTGAGTTATCGAAGCGATGGTCGTCCCGCCATCGGTATCAAAGCTAATCGTGTATTGGTTGATGGTCCAGAGTGCCTTGATTGCAGTGTTTGTGGCAGGCATTACCGCAGGAATACTGGTATCCCAGCCTGCAAATGTATAGCCTTCTTTCGTCGGATTTGCAGGTGCTGTTACTGCAGTTCCATAGTTCTGGGTAATTGGTGCTATGGTCGTACCACCATCTGTGTCAAATGTAATGGTGTAGCCATTTATCGTCCACAGTGCTGTAATTGTTGTATCAGATGCAGGCATCACCGCAGGAATACTGGTATCCCAGCCTGCAAATGTGTAGCCTTCCTTTGTCGGGTCTGAAGGCGCTGTTACCGCAGTTCCATAGTTTTGTGTAATTGGAGCTATGGTCGTACCACCGTCAGTGTCAAATGTGATGGTATAGCCATTTATGGTCCACAGTGCAGTAATTGTTGTGTCTGACGCAGGCATCACTGCAGGAATGCTGGTATCCCAGCCTGCGAAGGTATAGCCTTCCTTAGTCGGATCTGCAGGTGCTGTTACTGCAGTGCCATAGTCCTGCTTGATTGCCGCAATTGTTGTTCCGCCATCAGTGTCGAAAGTAATCGTGTACTGATTTATTGTCCACAGAGCCTTGATTGCAGTATCTGTCGCAGGCATCACCGCAGGAATCGAAGTATCCCAACCTGCAAAAGTGTAGCCTTCCTTAGTCGGATCCGCAGGTGCTGTTACTGCTGTGCCAAAGTCCTGCTTGATTGATGCAATTGTCGTACCGCCATCGGTATCGAAGCTGATCGTGTACTGGTTGATGGTCCACAGCGCCTTGATAGCAGTGTCTGTTGCAGGCATCACCGCAGGAATGGTAGTATCCCAGCCGTTGAAGGTGTAGCCTTCCTTGGTTGGATCTGCCGGTGCTGTTACCGCAGTGCCAAAGTCCTGTTTGATTGATGCAATTGTTGTTCCGCCATCAGTATCGAAGCTGATCGTGTACTGGTTGATTGTCCAAAGTGCCTTGATTGCAGTGTTTGTTGCAGGCATTACTGCAGGAATGGTAGTATCCCAGCCGTTGAAGGTGTAGCCTTCCTTCGTCGGATCTGCAGGTGCTGTTACTGCTGTGTTGTAATCCTGAGTTATCGAGGCGATCGTCGTGCCACCATCAGTATCGAAAGTAATCGTGTACTGATTTATTGTCCACAGAGCCTTTATTGCAGTGTCCGTTGCAGGCATCACCGCAGGAATCGTAGCATCCCAACCTGCAAAAGTGTAGCCTTCCTTCGTCGGATTCGCTGGTGCTGTTACCGCAGTGCCAAAGTCCTGCTTGATTGCCGCAATTGTCGTTCCACCGTCAGTATCGAAGCTGATCGTGTACTGGTTGATTGTCCACAGAGCCTTGATTGCAGTATCCGTAGCAGGCATCACTGCAGGAATGGTGGTATCCCAACCATCGAAAGTGTAGCCTTCCTTCGTCGGATCCGCCGGTGCTGTAACTACAGTGTTGTAATCCTGTGTAATTGGAGCAATAGTCGTTCCGCCATCAGTATCAAAGGTGATCGTGTACTGGTTCACATTCCACACCGCCGACACTGTCGAATCCATAGCAGGCATGGTGGCAGGCAGCGCCGGACTCCACCCTCCGAAGGTATGGCCCTCGAGCACGGGATCCGCAGGCGCCGCAATAACTGCGCCGTAGGTCGCCGTCACATCAGCAACTGCACTTCCGCCCTTGCTGTCAAAATGTATGGTGTAGGAATTGATATTCCACACTGCCGATACCGTCGAATCCATAGCAGGCATGGTGGCAGGCAGCGCCGGACTCCAGCCTCCGAAGGTATACCCTTCCTTCGTCGGATCCGCAGGCGCCGCAACAACTGCGCCGTAGGTCGCTGTCACATCAGAAACCGCGCTTCCGCCCTTGCTGTCAAAATGTATGGTGTAGGTGTTCAGCACCGCCGCAAAAGTGGCAGTGTAAGTGGCAGCACCCGTGACGGTCTCCATCGCCGGCAGCCAGCCATTGAACATGTAGCTGTGCTCCGCATCCCCAGGCTTTACCGGTGTCGCCCCATCATAAGAGGGCAGCGTACCATAAGCCACGGAAGTGGTGCATAGCTCCGTTCCGTCGTAATTATTCCAGGTAATATCGTAAAGATTTGTGACAGTATCATAAACCGCCGTGTAGGTTGTATCTGCCGAAGCCGCCGCCAGAGCAGGCGACCAGCCGCTGAAGCTGTAGGTGTACTGCGCGTCTGCTGCCCTCACAGGCTCCGATCCACTGTAGGAAGGAACAGCCCCGGGCGTGGTCATGACGGTCTGAAGCAGAGTACCGTCCCAGTCCACGAAGCTTATCCTGCACTTCGGCACCATCTTGTAGGCGGAATCCGCATGACCATCCTCGTCACCGTCCTCAGGGAGGCAGACATACAGGTCCGGATCGTAGAAGATATTGTAATGTGCAGTATTATGCTCCCAATAGAGTCGGTGGGCATAGTAGCCGCCGGTAATATTATACCTTTCCCAATATTTAGTGGAATCGGTCCCGCCGGCGTTCATGTGCAGCTCTTCGCGCCCGGGATCATTGCCATTGCCCACCAGCGTTCCGCCGCTGATGGTTGTACTGGCAGCCTGGCGCACGACCTCCAGCGCCGCCTTCAGGTAGCCGCCTGTGATTGTTACATTGGCATTGTTCGCCCTTATGACCTGTCCTGTATTCACCACGAAGCTGCCGCCGTTTATGGTGATGGTCTTTACACCGCCCCCGCTGATGGCGCCGCAGCCCGTTGAACCATCCATTGCACCTGCGCAGACAATGCTGCCGTCATTTATGGTGACGGTGGAATTGCTGCCTGTGGTATAGAGCAGAAGACCAGCCGAATTGATGGTGCCGCCGTCTATGGTCAGCTCCACCCTCTTCGCCGCATTCGGAGCAATACCGCTGGTCTTTCCGGTGCCGCTAAGGTTAAGGGTACCGCCGGAAGCGCTGTCCGTGATGGTCAGAGTCAGGGCTCCGGTAAGATCAAAGCCGTCGAAGTCCACACTGTGGCCGTTCAGGTCCAGAGTGAAGCTCTTTCCTCCGCAGCTGATGGCAGCCTGAGATACGTCGGCAAGCATCACGACGGTCTCGCCCGCAGACACTGCTGCTACCGCATCTCCAAGGGTCCCGTAGTAAACGTCGGTCCCGTTTTTATTTATCTTGACATTCGGATCCGCGATCCATGTGGCGGTATATACCGTATCGCCGGAGACGGTAGCTGCCCAGTCAGGGGTCCAGCCCGCAAAGCCGTGGCCGGTATAGTCCAGACTTCCCTCAAAGGGAGGCGTGGCATCCCCTGCAAGTAGGCTTCCGTGGATCTCGTCCGCGAAGGCCGCGCCGCTAACGCCGTCCGTATAGGTGACGTTCAGATACGCGGTATATTCATATGTGATTTTGTTGCCGCTCCTGGTCACCACGATGCCATAATCTGTGACCCCGCCCTCAGGGCTTACGACCAGCTGAGGATCGGCATGTCCGTTCTTGTCAACGGTCAGTGCCTGGAGCGTTGGCGTAAAGTCCAGGGTGAAGGCGCAGCCGGTGGTGTCCGGCTCGTTGGTCAGCTTTATGGTGACGGCGGATTGAGTGCAGCTTTCTGCTGCAGCTACCGCATCCGCAAGGCGGGAGAACTTCTTCGCATTGTTCAGCTTGGCCACGGAGGGGACCACAGCATAGTACTCCCCGTCCCATTCGCTCACGTATTCGTCCTTAACCCATTTACCGTCATTTTTCGATACATCGGACCTGAAGCGGCCGCCTGTGATGGTGACAGTACTGGGCTTGACGTCTGTACCGTGGATCTCTGTGGTTGCAGGAGTTCCAGCGGTCACAGTACCGTTGCCATACAGCGTACCGCCGCTGATGGTCAAGGATTTTGCCACACGGACGATCTCCAGAGCTGACTGCATGTAGCCGCCGTTTATATACACATCAGGATTGGTATCTTTATTGACACCTCTTATGGTCTGTCCGCTGTTCACTATGAAGCTGCCGCCGTTTATGGTGACTGTCGCCACGCCGCTGCCATTGATGGAGCCGCGTCCGTAGCCGCTGATGGGATCGGTATATCCCGCGCATACGATATTTCCGTCTTCAATAGTGACGGTAGATCCTGCACCTGTGGTGGACAGAAGCACACCGTCGGAATTGATATTTGCGCCGTCGATGGTCAGGTTTATGGTCTGAGAGGAGCCCGGAACTATTCCGCTGGTCTCCCCGGTGCCGCTGAGGTTCATGGAGCCGCTGCCGTCGCTGTCCGTAAGGGTCAGGGTGATGGCGCCGGTCAGGGCAAGGCCGCCGAAGCTGAACTCGTGGCCGTTCATATCAATGGTAAAGCTGCCGCCGGCGCAGGCGATGGTCCCGCCGGCGCTGTAATCTGCCAACATGCTTATGGTGCCCCCAAGGGCTGAAGCAGAGGCAATAGCCTCCTCCATGGTGCTGTAGGTGTTTTCTCCTATCTGGGCCACGGGGGCGGATCTGGTGCCTCTGAGCGCCGGAGCCTTTCTGATGGAAGGCTCTGTGGGAACGCTTTCGATTGCGGCCTCGGTCGATCCAGGCTGCCCGATGGCAGGCTCTGATGCTTCTATGGCAGCCTCCGTGGTGCCATTCCCGGCGAATGCTGTTCCGGTGGATGCAGCCTCTTCTATGGCAGCCTCAGTGCTTTCTGCCGCTGCACCTGTGGTCAGCACTTCCATGGCAGCTTCCGTGGCACCGGTCTCTTCGATACCGGAGCCTGTTGTACCACTTTCTCCAAGGGCGGGCTCCGTAGCTTCTGCTGCCGCACCCGTTGTCAAAGCCTCTATGGCAGCCTCAGTCGCTGCAGCTTCTTCAGCCGCACTCGGCTTTAGAAGCTCCGCTGTCTCCGGACTGTCTCCCGGCCCCTCCGCATAAATGATCGGGACGCTTCCCGACAGCCCCGAAAGACTCATGCTCAGCGCCATAACGAGCGCAAGTATCTTCCTGCCCATAAGGGCCTCAAAACTGTTTCTCTTAAGCATCTGTCTAACCTCTATAAATATGTCATCCGCCATCCATGTGCCGGTTACTTATAACTTACCATATTAAATTATAATCGCATGAAGCCTTGATTTCCAGCCTTATTGCGAATATTTTGTGATTTTTTTCTCAAACCCTGATCGCCCGGAGCCCTCAAAGTTTTTAAGAATATTTTAAAAAATTTTGCTACAATAAAGAAAAGCAGACCCGATGCGGGTCCGAAGGAGCAGACCATGAACATACTCGTTGTAGAAGATGAAAAATCCCTTTCCAACGCCATTAAAAAGCTGCTGGAGCAGCAGGGCTACTTTGTAGACGCGGTCTACGACGGCCTGGAGGCCATAGACTACGCCAAGGGCATGGATTACAGACTTATAATACTGGACGTGATGCTCCCCAAGCTGGACGGCTTTGAGGTGGTGCGCATCCTCAGAAAGGACGGCGTGAATACCCCCATACTGATGCTCACAGCCCGCACCGCCGTGGGCGACAAGGTCACGGGGCTCAATTACGGCGCCGACGATTACATGACAAAGCCCTTCGACGCGGAGGAGCTGCTGGCAAGGGTGGGAGCCCTCACCCGCCGCACAGGAGAGGTTATCGTTGACAAGCTCAGATATCAGGACCTGGAGCTGGACGTCAACTCCGCCGAGCTCTCCTGCGGAGGAGAATCCGTGCAGCTGAGCCGCAAGGAGTTCGAGGTGCTCAGGAGCTTCCTCTACAACCCCACCATGACCATCACCACAGACAGCCTGCTTACCAATGTCTGGGGCGTGGAATCCGACGCCACCGACAACAACGTGGAGGTCTACATCTCCTTCATACGCAAGAAGCTGAAATACCTCAAGTCCCGGGTCGCCATAAAAAAGATCCAGAAGATAGGCTACCGCCTGGAGACAGCCCAGGCTGAGGAGGAGGCCAAATGATAAAGCAGTACAGAAAGCGCTTCGTCATCTCCACCATGCTCATGGTGAGCCTGGTGCTGCTGGCGGCCTTCATCGCCCTGTCTGTGTCCGGCTACCGCAGCGAATACAGCAGCCTGATGGGGACTATGGAGCAGGTCCTAAGGCCCATAGATTATGCCAGAGGAGGCTTTCAGGTCTTCGACAGGAGAGGCCCGGGCGGCATGCAGAGCCCTCCCGGGGGCGAGCCCCAGAAGCAGCCGCAAAGACGGGAGCTGGGGATCTCGGACAATAACATTACTACTCTCATCTACGACTCCAACAGCGGTCAGATCAACATACTTACGGAGGACAGCGGGCTGGATCAGGAGGCGGTGTACGCAGCAGTGGACAGCATCGCGGATTCTGATGCCAAATCCGGCAGGATAAGTGACTACGGTCTTATTTATCTCAAGGACGAAAGCCCCGTGGGCCTCAAGATAGCTCTGGCGGACAGCTCCTATCTCAGCTCAAAGGTCATAGCCAGACTGGGTGGCCTGAGCCTTGCCTTCCTTAGCATCATGGCCCTGATGCTGCTCATAAGCGTAAGGCTATCCAAGACTGCGGTGAAGCCTCTGGAGGAGGCCATCGACATGGAGAGGCAGTTCGTTGCGGACATTTCTCACGACCTCAAGACCCCCATCAGCGTTATGATGGCCAACAGCAGCGTGCTCAGGTCCAATCCCGAGGCCACCATAGCCCAGCAGATGCAGTGGATAGACAGCAGCGATGAAGCCGCAAGAAGCATGAGGCAGCTGGTTGAGGAGATGCTTACCCTCTCATCTCTTGAAGCCCAGAACCGCAGCATAGAAAGCGAAAAACAGCCCGTGGATCTCAGCTCTGCCGCAGAAAAATCCGTGCTCCAGATGGAATCCGTTGCCTTTGAACGGGGCGTGCTGATGGATGAAGATATAGAGGAAGGCCTCAGGATACTGTCAAAGCCTGAATTTGCGGAGCGCATATGCACCGGGCTCATAGAAAATGCCCTGAAGTACGAGCCGGCGAGTGGAACCATAAGTGTACGACTGAAAAAAGACCACAAAAAGGCCCTCTTCAGCGTAAGAAACGGCGGCAGCCTCATACCGGAGGAGGACCTGCCCCATATATTCGAAAGATTCTACAGGGGCGACAAGGCCCGCAGCGGCAAGGGCGGCTACGGACTTGGACTTCCGATAATCAGGCAGCTCTGCGAGCTTTCAGGGGCTCACATAAGCGCCCGTAGCTCCGAAGCCGAAGGCACCGTATTCACAGTGGAATTCACACTGGAAAGCTAGAAAACAAAAAAACCGGGTATCTGCTCAAGCGGCAGATACCCGGTTTTTTTATGCTTTATTTTTCATCATCATACTTCAGAACTGCCGTAAATGCCTCCTGAGGAACCTCCACCGAGCCGAACTGACGCATGCGCTTCTTTCCTTCCTTCTGCTTTTCCAGCAGCTTCTTCTTTCTCGAGATGTCGCCGCCGTAGCACTTGGCAAGAACGTCCTTTCTGTAGGCCTTTACCGTCTCGCGGGCGATGACCTTCTGGCCTATGGAGGCCTGGATGGGTATCTCGAACTGATGCATGGGGATGACCTCCTTCAGCTTCTCGCAGACGAAGCGGCCCCTTGCATAGGCCTTGGATTCGTGAACTATCATGGAGAAGGCGTCTATCTGCTCCTTATTCAGCAGTATATCCAGCTTCACCAGATTCGACCTTTCGTAGCGGTCGAACTCGTAGTCCAGGGAGGCGTAGCCGCGGGTCTTGGACTTGAGAGCATCGAAGAAATCGTAGATTACCTCGTTAAGCGGCAGATCGTAATACAGCGCCACGCGGTTCGCGGTTATGTACTCCATATGGTCCATGTTGCCCCGCCTGTCCTGGCAGAGTGCCATAATGGAACCCACATATTCCTTGGGGGTCATTATTGTGGCCTTCACCATGGGCTCCTCAATGTGGTCGTATTCCGTGGGATTGGGCAGATTCGAGGGGTTTTCAATAAAGTACTCGGAGCCGTCGTGGTTCACCAGCTTGTAGATTACGCTGGGCGATGTGGTGATTATCTCCAGATCGAACTCGCGCTCCAGCCTCTCAACGATGATCTCCATGTGAAGCAGCCCCAGGAAGCCGCAGCGGAAGCCGTAGCCCAGAGCCTGGGAGGTCTCGGGCTCGAACTGGAAGGCTGCGTCGTTCACCTGAAGCTTCTCCAGGCAGTCCTTTACATTCTCGTACTTTTCGTCCGGGGTGGGATAGATGCCGCAGTAGACCATGGGCTGAACCTTCTTGTAGCCCTTAAGAGGCTCAGCAGTGGGGTTGTCCTTCAGGGTGACGGTGTCGCCCACTCGGGCATCCTTCACCTGCTTGATGCTGGCGCAGATGTAGCCTACGCTGCCAGCAGACAGCTCCTTGACCGGAGTCTGATAGGGATTGTTGACGCCTACCTCGGTCACCTCGTAGGCCTTTTTGGTATTCATCAGCAGAATGGTGTCCCCTGCCTTGACGCTGCCGTCGAAGATGCGGGTATAGATGACAACGCCCTTGTAGTTGTCGTAGTAGGAGTCGAAGATCAGAGCCTTAAGGGGCGCATCCGGGTCACCTGTGGGAGCCGGGACCTTTTCCACGATGGCCTCCAGCACGCCCTCGATATTGATGCCCTCCTTGGCAGATATCTCGGGAGCGTCCTGAGCCTCGATCCCTATGACCTCCTCCACCTCGTCCTTGGTCTCCTGGGGACGGGCGGATGCCAGGTCGATCTTATTAATGACAGGAACTATCTCCAGGTCCTCGTCCAGAGCCAGGTAGACATTAGCCAGAGTCTGGGCCTCCACGCCCTGGGTGGCGTCCACCACAAGCACCGCGCCCTCGCAGGCAGCAAGGCTTCTGGATACCTCGTAGTTGAAGTCCACGTGGCCCGGGGTATCAATTAAATTGAAAATATATTCGTTGCCGTCCTTGGCGTTGTAGATCAGCCGGGTAGTCTGAAGCTTTATGGTGATGCCTCTCTCCCGCTCCAGCTCCATGTTGTCCAGGAACTGTTCCTTCATGTCCCTGTGGGCCACGGTACCGGTGTTTTCGATGAGCCGGTCCGCCAGGGTGCTCTTGCCATGGTCGATATGGGCTATGATGCTGAAATTTCTTATGTACTTCTGGTAATCGTTCATGGTATATTAATATCCTTCTTAATAATATGCGGGTCGCCGGAAGCGGATCCGCTGCAGGATGGCAGGGTCATATAAAAACGTGAAAAATTCTGCTCCTATTATATCAAAAAAAGCTTGCACTGCAAGTCGTTAGCGTCTATAATTATCAAGCGATATTTTTACAAAGTAATTTGGGGGTAAAAAGAATTATGGCAAACATCAAGTCTGCAAAGAAAAGAATCAGTGTAATCGAAAAGAAGACCTTGATCAACAGAAGAGTCAAGAAGAGCCTCAGAGCTACTATCAAGAACTTCTACAAGGCACTGGAAACCGGCGACATGGCTACCGCAAAGGAAAAGCTGGCTGCTTCCGAAAAGCTGCTCAAGAAGGCAGCTGCCCGCGGCACCATTCACAAGAATACCGCAAGCCGCAAGGTCTCCAGAATGACACTGGCCTACAACAAGGCAAAAGCAGAATAATCTCACCCGTCCCCCAGAGCGTATAAGTTAAATGCGCATAAACCCCCGAGAGTGTCTCCTCGGGGGTTTAGTCTTGTTATAAACACATATGCAAAAAAACCGGATAAAAGCCTCTTTGACTTTAATTCGTAAAAATGTTATTCTAAATCAATAAGTTAGCTCCATTTAACTAAAGGAAGGAGGTTCGGATTTGAGAGATCATCTCTACGACAGGGCCATGCAGATGGCCCGGGACACCATAAAAAAGATCCAGGATTCCGACTCCATCTACATGCTGTACAAGGATCTGCGCCCCATTCGCGATCTTAAGCACATGATGGAGACCAGCGCCGAGCTTTACGCAGACAACCCCGCCTTCATGCAGAGATTCAGCAAGGACAGAGGCTTTGAGACCGTAAGCTTCGCCAGAGCCTTCGAGGACATGAATGCCCTCGGAACAGCCCTCATCGCCCGGGGCCTTAAGGGCAAGCGCATTGCCGTAGTGGGTGAAAACTGCTACCAGTGGTGCATCAGCTATTTAGCAGTGGTCTGCGGTGTTGGCATCATAGTTCCCCTTGACAAGGAGCTGGGCCAGACCGAGCACGAGGGCCTCTGCAGGGAATCGGAGGTAAGCGCAGTTATCTGCACAAAGCGCTTCGAGGACCGCTTCAAAGAGATCGTTTCCGAAGGAAACACCCGGATCGAAACCGTCATTTCCATGAACGAGCCCGAAAGCAGCGGGGATTTGTTGGCTCTTGAAGCCCTGCTCGCAGAGGGAAGAGCCCTTATTGAAAAGGGAGACCGCAGCTTCCTCGACGCGGAGATCGACCCCTTCGCCATGAGCATACTGCTCTTCACCAGCGGCACCACAGGCCTTGCAAAGGGCGTAATGCTGAGCCACTGGAACATCTGCACGGACCTGATGATAGCCCCCACCCTGCTGGAGGTAAAGTCCTCAGACATCTTCTTCTCCGTGCTGCCCATCCATCACACCTATGAATGCACCTGCACCTTCCTGATCTGTATGTACAGAGGCGCCTGCGTGGCCTTCTGCGAGGGACTCAAGCAGATCGCAAAGAATCTGAAGGAGATACGCCCAACCTTCGTGCTGGCGGTTCCAGCCATCATCGAAAGCCTCTACAAGAACATCCAGCGCAGCCTGAAAAAGAGCGGCAAGGCTGAAACGGTAAAAAGGGTCATGAGGCTCAACAGGTTCACGAAAAAGCTGGGTCTGGACCTGAACAGAAAGTTCCTTGGCCAGATCTACGACGTTTTCGGCGGCCGAATGCAGACCATAATCTCCGGCGGCGCTGCCATAGACCCGGAGATACTGCAGTTCTTCAACGATCTTGGCTTCCGCGCCGTACAGGGCTACGGCCTTACTGAGTGCGCTCCCATGGCTGCCCTGAACCCGGACCAGTACCATCTGATGCGGAATGCCTCCGTCGGCCACGTGATGCCCACACTGGATGTCAGGATAGAAAAACCGGACGAGGACGGTGTCGGCGAGATCTGCATCAAGGGCGACAACGTGATGCTTGGCTACTACCACATGCCGGAGGAGACAGAAAAAGCCCTGGAGGGAGGCTACTTCCACACAGGGGACCTGGGCTACGTGGATAAGGATGGCTACATCTATATAACCGGCCGGGCCAAGAACGTCATCATCACAAAGAACGGCAAGAACGTGTTCCCCGAGGAGCTGGAATATCTGCTCTCCAAGAGCCCCTACATCGCAGAATCCATGGTATGGGCCCAGGCGGACGAGGGAGGCCAGGACGATGTGATAATCGCCACTGTCATTCCTGAAGCCGAGGAGGTAAAGGAGGCTCTGGGAGACAAGGCCGAAGACCCCGAAGCCCTCAAGGCTCTGCTGGAGGCAGAGGTTGAGAAGGTGAATGCCGGACTTCCCCTCTTCAAACAGATGAAGAGAACCGTGGTCCGCACCGAGCCCTTCGAAAAGAACACCAGCAACAAGATAAAGCGATTCGCCGCCTCAAACAAAAAAAAGTGAGCTTCAGGAAAGCTCACCCCTAAGGTCCTGTTCCATCAGGACCTTTATTTTTTTACTGTCATAGCCCTTAGAGAAGAGATAATAGAGCTTGGCGATAGCAGCCTCGGTGGTCATGTCCTTGCCGCTGACGGCGCCTACGGCCTTGAGAGCGGAGCTGGCCTCATAGGTACCCAGAAGCACTGTGCCCTGGGGACACTGGGAGCAGACAACCATGACGCTGCCGTTTTTATAGCCCTTTTCTATTATATGAAGGAGGGCTCCGTCGGTGGCTGGGATGTTTCCGGCCCCGAAGGTCTCGATGACTATGCCCTTAAGGCTCTCGGTCATAATGGCTTCGAAAAGCTGGAACTGTATGCCGGGGAAGACCTTTATGACCCCTATGGGTATGCGGTCAAGGGGCTGAAAATGCATTTTCCCCTCGGGCCTTTTCCGCAGCATTGCGCGGTTGAAAACTATGGATATCCCGGCCTCAGCCAGGGGCTGAAGATTGGGTGACACAAAGGCTGTCAGTCCGTCGGAGGAATACTTCATAGCCCTGCAGCCTCGGATCAGCTTTCCTCCGAAGAAGATGCACACCTCGCAGAGCTCCTCCGATGCAGCTATCAGCATGGAGGTTATGAGGTTTTCTCTGCCGTCGGAGCGCACCTCGCAGAGGGGTATCTGGGAGCCCGTAAGGATGACCGGCTTGCCCAGGTCCTCCAGCATGAAGGACAGAGCCGAAGCTGTATAAGCCATGGTGTCCGTACCGTGAAGTATAACAAAGCCGTCATAGGCGTCGTAGTTCTCCGCTATGAGCTGCCCTATGCTGTTCCAGTCTGATACCGCCATATTGGAGGAATCCAGAAGCGGCAGCATGTCTGTCATATCCCAGGCCGGCATGCCAGGAGCCCTCAGGGAATCCATGTGATACATGGCCCTGCGGAAATATTCCGCGTCCGGGGCGTAGCCCCTGTCGGTTTTGGTCATGCCTATGGTGCCGCCGGTATTGATTATCAGGATCTTTTTCATCTCGGACCTCCGCTTGCAGCTCTATTATACAACGGCCCCGGCATTTTTGCATAAAAAAGCTTCTACACTGAAAATTCACTTTTATGCCGCACTGCTCTGTTGTATAATTTATCTGAAATCGGTTAGCACTCACAACAGCCGCCAAGGCGGCCTTATGATAACAGGAGGTATTCAATGGAAAAGTATATTTGCGATGTATGCGGCTATGTCTATGACCCCGAACTCGGCGATCCCGACAACGGCATCGAGCCCGGCACCCCTTGGGAAGAGGTTCCCGAAGATTGGGTATGCCCCGTCTGCAGCGTAGGCAAGGATCAGTTCAGCCCGCAATAAGAGAAGATGATGAAGCCGGACTCAGGCAGTCCGGCTTTTTTATTTCGCAGGTCTGACCACTAATAATACCCCATTGCAGAAACTGCCCTTTTGTCATAAAATAGGCTGGAAAGGAGCGGCTTTAACATGCATCTTTCGTTCCACGATTTTTTTCAGGATAATTTCATAACGCTGGCCCTTCTGCTGGGTGTAGCTGTGGCTACCATCTCCAGCAGGAAGTCCCCTATCCCTGCCATCGGCTCCATATGGATCATTCTGGCGCTGCTTCTGGGCAGGACCTTCATCGTGTACGTAAACCAGTACGCAGCGGATTTCCACCCGGAGGCCATCGACATACGCTATGCCACCACGGTGGCTGAGTATATGATCAACCCCTTTCTGATCCTTCTGGAAATCCTGATGCTGTTGGAAAATAAGATAGTGAAGGCATTGTTGTGGATACCTGCCATAGCCAACACGCTGATGCTGCTGATACTGCCGCGCTACGGCTATGCAGTGGTGGTGTACTCGGAGGAATTTCACTACGGGGGAGGTCCATTAAGAGACGCGAGCCTTGTCATAGATCTGTTTTATCTGCTGACCTTCCTGGCAGTTTCGCTGATCCACTTCAGGAACTATCCGAGAGCCGACAGAAACGTCATCTGGTTCGTCTTCGCCCTGACCGGCCTTGCCATCTGGCTGGAGGTCCAGAATATCATAACAGGCTACCTCAACTCCGTCATTTCCGTGGACATACTCTTCTACTACATGTACCTGAATATGGCCTACCAGACAGACCTGGAGGAAAAGGTGCTGATGCAGGAGCTGGAGCTGACCCAGACAAATGTAAGGCTGATGCAGGAGCAGATCTCGCCCCACTTCATCTTCAATGCCCTGTATATAATCAAGGCTCTGGTATTTGTGGAGCCCAAGAAGGCCGTACAGGCAATAGAGAATTTCTCCGTATATCTGAGAAGAAACATAGACTCGCTGAAGTCCTCGGAGCTCATACCCTTTGAGAGCGAGCTGGAGCATATCGAGGCCTTCCTGGCCATCGAAACGGCTGACGAAAGCAAGCCCATACAGGTGATATACGACATCAAGGAAAACGACTTCAAGATACCAGCCCTCACCGCAGAGCCTTTGGTGGAAAACGCCATCATCCACGGCCTCTTCAAGATCCAGGGTCCCGGAATACTGAAGATCTCCACCTATAAGGACGATAACGGCTATGTGGTGGAAATAAAGGACAACGGGCCCGGCTTTGAAGAAAGGCCCCAGACTCCCGGCAAGGAGAGACGCGGCGTAGGAATCAACAATGTACGAACCAGAATGAAGCTTCAGTGCAACGGCACTCTGGAGTTTGAAAATACCGGTGACGGCACCTGCGCAAGGCTCAGGATACCCTTCACTACCCCCATATTAGTTAGCAATTCTAAGAATTAATTACATTAACAGGAAGACTGAAATGAATATACTGGTTGTTGACGATCACAGACTAATTGCAAACGATATAGTAAGAGAATTGAAGGAGATAAAGCCGGACGCGGACTGCAGGGCCATGTACAGCAGCCTTGAAGCGCTGGCGCTGGCAAAGGAGACCCAGTTCGATCTTGCCATTCTCGACATCGACATGCCCCTGATGGAGGGCCTGACCCTTGCCAAAAAGCTGCAGGAGCTCCAGCCCTCCATCAACATAGTATTTGCCACAGGCTACCCTGAATACGCTCTGGAGGCCTATGATATTTATGCCAGCGCATTTCTTGTGAAGCCCGTAAGCGTGGCTGCTCTGGAAAAGGCTCTGAGCCATCTGCGCAGCCCCATCATGGACGACGGTCTTACCGACGATTTCTATCAGGGCGGAAACAAGATAGGCGAAAAAATCAAGAG
>JAEEPD010000114.1 GCA_016284575.1 Bacillota bacterium
CATAGGCGAGGAATTCATCGATGTATTCGCAGAAGAGGCAAGAAAGCTGGAGGGCGTTTCCTACCTCGGACAGGGTACCATCTGGCCTGACATTCTCGAGAGCGAGGCAGGTATCAAGGCTCATCACAATGCAGGCGGTCTGCCTGATGACATCGCATCCCGCTTCGAGCTGGTGGAGCCGGTCCGCATCCTCTTTAAGGACGAGGTCCGCTGCGTAGGCAGAGAGCTGGGTCTGCCCGAATCCATGGTGGAGCGTCAGCCCTTCCCCGGCCCCGGCCTTGGCGTACGCTGCCCCGGAGCCATCACCAGAGACCGTCTTGAGGCTGTCCGCGAGTCCGATGCCATCCTCCGCGAGGAGTTTGCAAAGAACGGCCTTGAGGGCAAGGTATGGCAGTACTTCACAGTGGTGCCCGACTTCAAGTCCACAGGCATCAAGGATGGCAAGCGCACCTTTGACTGGATGTGCATCATCCGCGCCATCAATACCACCGACGTGGTGGAGGTAAGCGTGGAGCACCTGCCCAACGAACTCATCGACCACCTGGTAAAGAGGATCACCACAGAGGTCCCCGGCATCAACCGCGTTCTGGTGGACTACACACCCAAGCCCCCCGCGACAGTGGAATACGAATAAAGAAAAACAGGATATCGGAGCCCTGTGCAGCAAAAGCTGCATGGGGCTTTTTTTATTTTGCGGAGCGTGTTAGACTATTAACAAGCAATTATTATTTTTTTTTATTGGCCGCCATCACCACGACTGCCGGAATCGTGGCTCTGCTGCTTCCGGTGTTCGGCTTCATCGTCATGAGCCTGATATTCTAAGAGGAAAAGAAAATGGACCAGACTTTGCGCGGTCATGCGGACCGTATAGTTAAAGAAGCCATAGCTGCCGTGCAGCCTGACGCTGCGGTGCGCAGGGCCTTTGAAGGGAAGGAATTTCCCGGAAGAGTGCTGCTGGTGGCCGCGGGAAAGGCCGCCTGGCAGATGGCCAAGGCTGCCTCAGACTGCCTGGGCAGCAGGATAGAAAAGGGGGTAGTCGTCACAAAATACGATCACGTGATGGGCCCCATAGCCAACTTCGACTGCTTTGAGGCCGGCCACCCGGTACCCGATGAGAACTCCTTTAAGGGTACCCAGGCGGCCATAGATCTTGTGGATGACCTTACGGAAAAGGACACCGTGCTGTTCCTGCTTTCAGGCGGCGGCAGCGCCCTGTTTGAAAAGCCCCTGGTCTCCGGCGAGGAGCTGCAGGACATAACCTCGCAGCTGCTGGCCTGCGGAGCCGACATCGTGGAGATCAATACCATAAGAAAGAGGCTGTCTCAGGTGAAGGGCGGACGCTTTGCCCAAATCTGCGCACCTGCCCATGTGGAGGCTGTGGTGCTTTCGGATATCCTGGGCGATCCCCTGGATATGATAGCCTCAGGCCCTGCCTGCCCGGACTCTTCCCAGACCAAGGACGCTCTGTATATCGTTAAGAAATACGGACTGAAGCTCTCCGAAAGGGCACAGGAGCTGATGCTTATAGAGACGCCGAAGGCTCTGGACAACGTGAATACCCAGATCAACGGCAGCGTGCGGGAGCTCTGCAGCGCTGCTGCCAGGGTATGCGAGGACCTGGGCTACAGGACTGTGATGCTTACGGACCAGCTCTGCTGTCAGGCAAAGGAGGCCGGAAGCTTTATGGCGTCTATCCTGAAGACCCATGCGGCAGACAAGGCCCGGATAGCCTTTATAGCAGGCGGCGAGACGGTAGTTAAGCTTACCGGCAGCGGCAAGGGCGGCCGGAATCAGGAGCTGGCCCTTGCGGCGGCTGCAGGGATAGCGGGCATGAAGAACGCCGCGGTCTTCTCTGTGGGAAGTGACGGCACGGACGGTCCCACGGATGCGGCCGGCGGATATGTGGACGGCGATACTGCCGGAGCTTTGGCGGCTCAGGGCATCTCCATCGATGCTGTCCTTGCGGACAACGATGCCTACCACGCTCTGCAGAAGACCGGAGGCCTTATATTCACAGGTCCCACGGGAACCAACGTGAACGATGTGGCAGTGGCCCTTCTGAACAGATAGTCTGTACCAGACCCTCGCAGCGGCAAACAAAAAAAATAAGGGTGTCTCACTGAAGAGACACCCTCTTTTGTTTTGCTTTACGAAGCTCTGCGCTTCACTTCAGACTCTATACCTGGGGCTGGGGAATGGGTATTTCCTTGGGAATGGGGCACTGATAGGTCTCGCCGTCCAGATCCTTCTTGAAGCACTCCCAGGCGCTCTTGACCAGCTCCTCGTCTCTGTAGAACTTAGCTGCTGCAAGAGCCATCCAGATGCCGCCTCTGAGCATGCCCTTGAGGCCTATGCCGTTGCCTGCGCAGCAGGTGGTCTGCCAGGTGTGGTTCACACCCAGGATGTTCTGGCTTGCGGTGTTCACCATCATGCAGGGAACGATGTGCTGTACGTCGCCCACGTCGCTGGAGCCCGGGCTGATGTTGTACTGATCCGGCTTGTAAATGAAGCCTGTGTGGATGGGCTCCTCGGGCTTCTTCACCTGATACTCGGGCATGGTCTTGTTGAGAGCATCGGCCATGGCCAGCTCCTCCTCGGTGTACTCTGCCGCAGGCACCATGGGGTAGACCTCAGCGCATACGTCAGCTATGACCTTGTTGGACATGGTGTTGTAGCAGCCGCCCTGGAACTCGATCTCCATCTCGGTGCCGGTCATAAGAGCGGCGCCTCTGCCGCAGTCCACCAGTCTCTGGTAGAGCTCGTCGATCTCCCAGCGGTGCAGGGATCTTACATAGTACCAGACGGAGGCTCTGTCGGGAACGATATTGGGAGCCACGCCGGCTTCCTTGTATACATAGTGGATCCTGGAGTTGGGGGTCATGTGCTCTCTCAGGTAGTTGGCTCCGGTGTTCATCAGCTCGACGGCATCCAGAGCGGAACGGCCGTTCCAGGCTGCGGAGGCGTGAGCAGTCTTGCCCTTGAAGTGGAAGATGGCGCTGTTGAGGCCTCCTCCCATGCCAAGGCCCAGAGCATTCTTGCTGCTGCCGTGCCATGCAAAGGCCAGATCCAGCTCCTTGAAGGCGCCTTCTCTTGCCATGAAGGCCTTGCCTGTCAGCACCTCTTCAGCGGGGCAGCCGTAGAAGACCACAGTGCCGGGAAGGCCGCTCTTCTCCAGATCTGCCTTCATGCCGATGGCTGCAGCCAGAGTAGCTACGCCCAGCAGATTGTGTCCGCAGCCCTGTCCGGGGCCGCCGGGTACTGCTGGATCCTTAAAGGTGTTCTGGGTCTGGGAAAGGCCGGGGAGGGCATCGTATTCAGCCAAAAGGCCGATAATGGGATGGCCGCTGCCCCATTCAGCGCGGATGGCGGTGGGCATGCCGTAGGGACCCTTTTCCACCTTGAAGCCGTATTTTTCCAGAGCCTCGCACATCCAGGCGCAGGCCTTGACCTCGTTGTATGCGGTCTCGGGGTTCTCGTACATTTTAAGGGCGATGTCGGAGAGTACATCCTTTTCGCTTAAAACAGCGTCGATAATGTGTTGATAATCCATGGTTCCTCCTTTTCCGAAGATATATATCTAAAATAATGATATCAAATATATGATACCACAAATGCGGTCAATATACTCATTAATTGATGAATAAAAACGATTGATTTGGAGGCAGTTATGCATAATGGCATATAAAAACTGCTCGTCCAAACGGCTTGAATTGAAGGGGGCATAGTAATAAAATAAACAAGACAGAAGTTTTTCTTATGAAAGGAGCTTTGCGCCATGGAAGAAAAAAGATCCACGCCTCTGGGCGGACGAGTCTGGTTTTCGGCTGTTTTCTTCGGCCTCATAGGCCAGATAGCCTGGATAGTGGAGAACATGTACTTTGCCACCTTCGCCCAGGATATCTTCGCCAACTCAGGAAGGGCGGACATGTCCTACGGGGTGACCACCCTGATGGTGATACTCTCCGCTGTAGCCGCCACCGTCACGACCATATTCGCCGGAGGCCTCATAGACAGGACCGGAAAGCGCAAGCCCTTCATAGCATTCGGATACATAGTCTGGGGCTTTACCATAATGCTTTTTGCCCTGCTGCCCATGAAGGCTGAGCCCTCCAGAGTGGCTCTCATAGCCTTCCTTCTGGTGGCCTTCGACTGCCTGATGACCTTCGCAGGCTCCACCTCCAACGATGCGGCCTTCAACGCCTGGGTGGCGGATGTCACCGACAGGACCAACCGCGGAAAGCTCAATTCCATACTGGCCATACTGCCTGTTATCGCGGTGGTGATAGTATTCGTGGGCCTTGGGAGCCTCTATAATTCCGCCAATGAAAGCAACGCCAACTTCTTTATAATTCTCGGCATCATTCCCATAGCCGCAGGCATACTGGCGCTGTTCGTTCTTAAGGACGCGCCCGGCATACAAAAGGCCGGGGAGCAGAGCTACCTTAAGGAGACCTTCTATGGCTTCAGGAGAGACGTTGTAAGGCAGAACCGCATGATCTACGTCTGCCTGGCTGCGGCCTGCATCGTGGGCATAGCCCAGCAGACCTTCTTCTCCTATCTGATAAACTTTCTTATAGTCACCCTGGGCCTGGGGGACAGCTTTGTCATACCGATGGCTGTCATAATCGTGGGCGCGGCGGTCTTTACCGCGGTCATGGGAGTGCTTTTCGACAGGTACGGGAGGAAGCATTTCTACTACCCGCTGCTGGCCATAATGATCCTTGGCATACTGTCCTTCTGGGCTATTCAGTTTACCGCAGGCGGCCTTAGGAATCTGGTGCTTTACGGCGGCGGCGTGCTGATGATGGGCGGGATACTCTCCCTGACCGGCGCCTTCACATCCTCCTTCCAGGATTATCTGCCGGAGGGAACTGAGGGACGCTTCCAGGGGGTCCGCATGTGCTTTATGGTGCTGATTCCCATGATAGTCGGACCGGTCATCTCCCTGCTGATAGGACTTGATGCCATGGGAATGAACGGCGATAATTTCGTTCCTCCCTATGCCATGTTCCTGGCGGCGGCCATAGTGGCGCTGCTGGCGGCTGTTCCTGTGTGGTATGTGAGAAAGGATTCCCGGAAGTAAGCCTTAGGGTCGGGCCTGGATTCCCTTATATGATTTTACGAGGTGGAAAATGAGTAAACTTGAAATACAGCTCGCCTTCTGCGGCGATATCGAAATGGAATATGTGTGCTTTGGAGAGGGCGACAGACCTCTTGTGGTAATACCGGGGCTCAGCCTTGGCCGTGTCCTGAGCGCGGCCGATTCAATAGCTGCGGCCTACAGCATTTTCGCAAAGGATTTCAGGGTCTATCTTTTCGAGCGCAGGAAAAACATGCCGGATCGATACACAATAAACGACATGGCAGAGGATACGGCTGCGGTAATAAAGCAGCTTGGGCTTAAGGACATAGCTCTTTACGGCGTCTCCCAGGGAGGCATGATCTCCCAGCTGATGGCCATAAACTACCCGGAGCTGGTATGGAGGCTGGTGCTCTGCTCCACCATTTCAAAGGCGAGCCGTATAGGTCTTGAGACCAGGACTCAGTGGACAGGGGACAAGAGCGCAAAGGAGCTTTACAGGAGCTTCGCCGAGCTGGTCTATTCCGGTCCCTTTATAGAGAAGTACGGCCATCTGCTGGATTCCGTGGCGGAGGGCCTCTCTGAGGCGGACATGAGGCGCTTCCGTGTACAGATGGCTGGAAGCGAGGGCTTCAGCACCTACGAAGAGCTTGATAAAATCAAGTGTCCGGCCTTTGTTATCGGCGCCTGGAGCGACAGGGTCATAGGGCCTGAGGCTTCTTTTGAGATCGCTGAAAGGCTATCCTGCCGCCTGCTGATGTACCCCGCTCCATACGCCCATGCGGTCTACGATGAGGCCCCGGACATTAAGGAAAGGATATATGATTTTATAAAAGACTGAGCTTCAACTTTCAGGAACATGCAAAAACCGGGCCCCTGTGGTGTCCGGTTTTCTTTTATTTCTTTCTCCTTGAAAGCATGATCCCTGTACCAAATCCAATCACAATGCCTGCCACAAGCAGCAGTATGTAGTTCGGCAGCGGGGAATTGTCCTTTTGGGCTTTGTCCGGGCTTTCCTGTGTCCCGGCCGGTGCGTCCTCCGGCGGGGGAGAGCTGTTCTCCTGTCCTGCGCTGCTGCCCTCCTGCAGAGCCGGTGGGCTGTCCTCCTGAGCTGCAGCCTGGGTCTCCTGCTGCGGCTGAGGCTCCTCAGGCCTGTCGGGGACCGTTTCCTGAGCCGTGCTTGTGAATCTGAAGCTTCCGAGGCTCTGGACCGTAAAGATCAGATATTCTCTGCCCTCGAAATCGTCCAGTCCGCTGATCCTTGCCTCCACGGTTCCGAAGTCCTTCTCCTGATACAGCCTCGCTTCGGCGTGGCCGGGTCCGCAGGGCAGCTCCAGCAGCACGTCGCAGCGGAAGGGGAAGGTCTTTGAGGGACCGAAGCGGAAGCCTATATCCACGCTGTCCTCAGACCATTGTCTGTTCGTATATTCAAAGCCGTTGGCTGCGGTCTTAAGCATGTCGCAGAATTCGGCCACATCCTGTACTGTCATGGCATTCAGAACCGCCAGCTCCTCCTCGGAAAGCTGGCTCTTCAGAGTCTGGACAGTCAGCAGATAGTTGCCGTCCACCCTTCGGTTCAGGAAGAAGATCATATCCGACTGAGGCTCATTTATGTGACGAAGTATTTCGTCTGCGTCGCCTGTCTGAACATCGTAGGGATCGTCCCTGGGCTGACCCGGATCATTGACCTGAGACTGGTCCGGCTCCGGCTGGCTCTGGTCTGAGCTTTGTGACTGATCCTGCCGGCCCTGATCCGGCCCGGGCTGCTGGCTCTGACCGCCTTGCGATTGCTGTCCGCTCTGATGTTCCTGCTGGCTCTGACCCTGAGCGCCCTGCTGGTCCTGGCTCAGAGGGCCTTCCTGTCCTCCTGTCAGGGGCTTTCCCGATCTCAGCACCTTGTAGAAATCCTCTGTGCCGTGGGCTCCGCAGCGGGCCATGCCCTCATAGGGGGTGGTGCCTGAGCCCAGCAGAGCCGTGCTGTAGCTGAAGCGCTCGGCCTTGCCCCAGGTGGCTGCATCGATGACTGCCCCGTCATGGGGATACACTGGCGACGTATTCGTCTGGTGCCCCGCGCCGTCCGTCAGCCACCAGCCCGTGCCAAAGCAGACGGTGCATTTTCCGGGCTTTCCTGCCTGCCTGCACTTGCACTCGAAAACGCCGGTGCCAAAGCAGACATCACATGGGTATTTGCCTTCTCCGCCGCACACCACGCAGGTTCTGCCGTCGGGCATCTTGCCGCTGCCGTCACAGCCTATAGGCGTGCCATCACCCGTGTGATTCGTTCCGCAGGTTATGAAGCCCGTCTGGTGGCAGTAGATGCAGACCATGTAGCCGTCTCCCAGGGCATCGGGCACCTTCGACGGATCGCACAGGCCGCATTTCGCGCTGCCATTACAGATGACGCAGGGCATGTAGCAGTCCGCCCCATGGACGTGCTGAGGCAGCCCTCCGATGAAGAGCATCAGTATTAATAAAGATATGAGTATCCTTGGTCTTTTCATTTGCACTCTCCGCAGTCCGCTGCTCCGGGCAGGAACCCTATGAATAAATTATAAAAATTCCTGACAGATTTGACAACTGCTTTATGGCGGGGCTTTCTTCTGTACAATTATATGGACTGTATGATATACTTTTAAAGTAGAACGTACCGAAAATGATGGAGGAAAGTGCGATGATAACTAACAAGGCTGCCAGCAGCTGCGTTCTGAAGGTGCTGGAGGAATACTCGGACGACAAGCACATCATGAGCACCAAGGAGCTGCACGATGCTCTGCTGAGGGACTATGGGCTGGATCTGGACCGCCGCACCATATATTCGGCAGTGGAGACCCTGCAGGATCTGGGCTACGACATCTCGGACTTCTCCGAGAACCGGGAGGGCTATTATCTGAGGGAAAGGCTTCTTGACAGCGCCCAGCTGAGGCTTCTTATAGATGCGGTCAATTCCTTTGGCTATATCTCCAGGAGCCAGACACGGGAGCTTGCGGAACGGCTCACCAGCACCCTTTCTGTGTACGAGAGGCGCCGCTTCAGCTACGCCAACATCATAAGCGCGGATAAGAAGACCCTGAATCCCCAGGTCTTCCTGAACATAGAGATACTGGATGAGGCCATCAATTCCAGAAACAAGGTGTCCTTCACCTATATGGAGTACGGTTTGGATAAGAAGCTCCACCCCCGCAGGGAGAAAAAGTATGTGGCCAGTCCCTACGCCATGATCTGCGAGAACGAGCGCTACTATCTGGTGCTGATCTCAGAGGGCCACACGGATGCCAGCTTCTACCGCATAGACATGATGCAGGACATAGAGGTGCTGGAGGAGAAGGTGACCATAGGAAAGCGGGAGGCGGGGCTTGACAGCATCCCCCGGGTGGTATATGCCCACAGCGGTCAGCCTGAGATGATAAAGATAAGAGGGGACATGACGGCTCTTCGCCACGTCATCGATGAATTCGGACAGGACACCATAATCCAGCCCGACGGCGACGGCTTCATAGCCAGCTTCAGGGCTGCTCCTGCGGGCATGGTCTACTGGGCTCTTCAATACATGCAGCACATAGAGGTCCTGGCGCCCCAGAGCCTGAGGGATGCCATAAAAAAGGCCATCAGCGAAAGCCATTACCTGTAGGCTCCTTTCATAAAATCCAACGCAAATAAAAACTGCAGCACCTTTTGGATGCTGCAGCTTTTTACTTTTTTTGACCCGGGTCATGAGCCCGGGCGCATCACAGTTGGTATCCTGTAAGGATTACTTTACTTCTGCGATTGCTTCGATCTCTACGACGGCACCGCCGGGGAGCTGCTTAACAGCGAAGCAGCTTCTTGCAGGGGATCCTGTGAAATACTCTGCATATACTGCGTTGAATGCTGCGAAATCTGCGATATCGGAAAGGAAGCAGGTGGTCTTTACAACCAGTTCTGCGCTGGAGCCGCCAGCCTCTACCAGTTCCTTAACCTTTTTGCAAGCCATGTGGGCTGCCTCAGTGATCTCGCCCATTCCAGTCTGACCGGAAACGAAAACGAAACCGTTAGCCTTGATTGCAGGTGTATAGGGTCCGATGGGAGCGGGACCGCCGGGGATAATTATTTTTTCCATGTATGTACCTCCTGAATTTATATACTCAGAAGCGCCGCTTAAAAGCGTTGCTTCCTTCAGTAAATCTGACACTAAAATGTTACCCAAAAAATGCCCTGATGTCAATTGAAGATTTGCGATGAGAGGGCAATACTTCAGCGAAAAGCTAAGCGTTTTCCTTTATCAGCGTCTTGTAGAAATCCACCGCGCCGGGCAGGCTGTAAAGGTCCAGGTTCTCGTTCAGTCCGTGCATGCCCTTCATCTGGTCCTTGCCGTAGACCACGGGGGAGAAGCGTATGCAGGCATCGCAGATCTCCTGGTAGAAGCGGGCATCGGTGCCGCCGGTCATCACGTAGGGGCAGGTGGGGAGCTTGGGGAAGACCTCTCCGATGACCCTTTCCACCATGTGATAGGCGTCGGAATGGATGTTCACCGGCGGGCAGAAATCGTTGCTGTTTGGCATCTCCTGCACCTCCAGATCGTACTTGGCTGCGACCCTTCTGATTACCTCGTTGCTCTCCTTCATGCCCTGGTGGGGGATGTAGCGCAGATTGATGTTGAGGGTGGCCTCCTGAGGCATTACATTGTGACCGTCGGAGCCGGACTGCATGGTGAAGGCTGTGGTGGTCCGAAGCAGGGCTGCTCCCTGGCTGGAGATGGATGGCATCAGCCTGCACAGCAGGGACTTGAAGAGCCACATGTTACCGAAAAGGAATCTGTAGAGGAAGGTGCCGTAGGGCGCCAGGGTCCTGAACATGGCTTCGACTTCGGGCTCGAAGGACACGACCATGGGATTGTGGTCGTCGATCTCGGCTATGAACTTGCCCAGCCTTGCGATGGGGGAGTTCTTGGGAGGATAGCTGGAGTGGCCGCCATTGGAGCGGGCTATGATCTTAAGATTTCCCATGCCCTTTTCCAGCACGCCTATCATGGCGTAGTAGCCGTCGAAGCCTGCAATGGGTGTGTCCACTATGGCGCCGCCCTCGTCGCAGACGATGTAGGGCCTGACGCCTCTTCGTTTTAGCTCTGCCACCAGCTTCGGACAGCCGTCACCGCCCACCTCCTCCGTGCAGGAGGAGCTCAGATAGACGTCCTGCTCGGGCACCCAGCCCTCCTTAAGCAGCTCCTCGGCTGCCTGGAAGAAGGCCATCACGGAGCACTTGGTGTCCGCGCTGCCCCGGCCCCAGACCTTGCCGTCCGCGATGTCTCCGGAGTAGGGCTCGTGGAGCCATTCGCCTTCGGCGGGGACCACGTCCTGGTGGCCCATCAAAACCGCAGGCCGCTCGCTGCTCTTTCCCTTCCAGTAAAACAGCAGGTTGCCGTCGATCTCGGTCTTTTCCAGCTTTTCGTGTACCAGGGGGAAGAGCCCCTCCAGCACCTTGTGGAATTTCAGGAACTTCTCCCTCTGGTCCACTCCCGGCACCGATACGGTCTCGACCCGGACCATCTCCGAAAGCTTCTGTCCGTAGGCCAGCTCCCGGTCCTTGTCGATCTTTGGCTGCCACTCGGACTTTTTCACCGGGGTCAGCAGGGTCCTGACCAGGGCTATAAGAAGAAGCAGCACCAGCAGTCCAAGGATACCCAGCAATATTTTAAGAATGATCATATCCATAGCACCTTTCTGTGACGATGGGGTTTATGACAGGAAGTTTTTCAGCTCCTGCATGGAGCCGGGCGCAGGGGTCCGCAGCGCGAACTCCCTCAGGGCTGCCAGCAGGGTGGGGTCCTTTACCGAAAGCAGGACGCCGGGCTTCTCAGGCGAGATGATCAGTGCATGGCTGCTTTTGATGTAAAACAGCACGCTCTGAGGCTGGAACTCCGCGCAGAGCAGCTCCGAATCCTCCCCCATGAATTCCGCGGCAGCCTCCATAAAGCCGGGGCTTTTGCTGCCGGTAAATACCTGCATCAGGGGTTTTGAGATCTGCAGAAGGCCGTTGAACTGCTCCTCCAGAAGCTGCAGCATATCCCTGTCATAGGTGTAGACCGTGTAGGCGCTTTGAATGCCGCTTACCGTGTAGCCGCCGAAGGCTGCCTCCCGTCCCTGTATGATGAACCTTGTCTGATGGAACAGCCCGTCCCTTATTCTGGGGCAGTACCAGGGCTCTATGCTGCCGGTAAGGTACAGGGGTATCCAGCCGGCCAGCGCATCCATCAGCTCTCCCAGGTTTCTTGACATGTTGTGTATCATCCTGATGCGATTCCCTTTAGTCAGGTTCTGCATCATAAGACCTGCCCACTTTCTGAAATACTCGGGGTCCTCCGTCATCCAGCTCATATCCTCGTCTGAATAGAGCAGCAGGGTGACGGGCTCGTCCGAGCCGGCTGCTGACGTCAGCAGCCTTTCAGCCGCCTGACGCTTACCTTCGTTTCCGTAGTAGAAAAATCCGCGGGCGTCAGCGCTGCCGGATTGGCAGAAGGCTGTACCCTGGTGACTGCTGGCTGAGGGGTGGCCGGTTTCCGTGTCCTCCTCCTCCAGCCACGCTGCGATGAGCGCTGCCTGAGCCCCTGTATCCAAAGGCCAGCTTTCGCCCGGGCATATCATGTCCTCCGCGCCCTTGATCTGAAAGGGCTCCCTTATCCTTCTGGCGAAGAATTCCGCTGCCGGCGCGATGAAGGATTTCTGCCTGGGCAGGCCTCTTTCACCGTTTCTTATGCGGCTTATGTGGGAGCTGTCAAAATTCAGCGCCTTGGCCAGAACGTTGTTTCTGGTGGAGGTGAGATTCATAAGATAGTCCAGTTTTTTTCCTATGTAAAAGGGCATATTATCTCCTGTCCCCGGCCCTCCGGCATCCTTCGGGCCGCCTTCACATACATGAATATCATATATATTAATATTAATGTCATAATGGAAATTTGTCAATAAAAATGACAGTTAATCAGTCAATGACAAATGCCTTTGCCCGCTTTTTCGCATTATCCCGCTATTGTAAAATGTAATTGGCATAATATATTCTGCCGGCGGAGATCCTCTGCCGGAGTTCAGGAATTTAAGGAGGAATACAAAATGTTAAGGAGGTTTGTCAGCTTTCTGCTGATCCTTACGCTGTGCTTCGGCTTGATGCCTATGCACGCATTTGCGGATCCTGTCGGCACGGTTGACGGCGAACCGATCTATCTCGAAGGCGTCAGCATCAGCGGTACGGCATTCGACGGCCGCGCCGTGATGATAAACGCGGGATCGATCTACGAACATGTCGCCGAAGACGAGACCGAGCTGATACAGCAGTTCTTCTACATGGACGACAATGCCCATGAGACAGCTCACCGCATCACCATCTGGACGCTCTACAATGAGCTGGATCCCTCAGGCATCAGCCTGAGCGGCGCCGTAAACACGGCGGGCAACTTCACCGCTCAGGATGCTGTTCTGAGCACCCTGCACGAGGGTGAGGTCTACCACCTGTATCAGGCACCGGTCATGATAGATGAGGGCGGCGGAGATGCCGAGATACTCTACAAGGGCGCCGTGGTCGGCAAGCTGGTGCTGGTGCCCGGAGGCTATCAGGATACCTACATCGGCGAGACCATCATCACGGCTGAGGATGCAAACGGAGTGCTCACACTGGAATTCTCCGGATACAACATCCCTCAGGATCCTGTGGTCACTTTCGGCGATGTGGAATACGACAGCGACGACAATCCTGTGATCAACGAGCTCTGGGAAGCCAAAGGACCTGCCACAGCGAACAGCCTCGGTGTCTACACCGCATATCTGGTGCCGAAGTCAGATGAATCGAAGCAGGCACCCTGGCAGACCATGTTCATCAACGGCGAAACGGCCCATATTTTCGGAGACATGGCGGCCCAGATCCCCCAGATGAACCCCATCAACGGTGAAGGGGGCAGCGAGATCATCGTGGAGGCGCTTCCGCCCGTTGTCAGCGGACCCGGAAACATCACAAGCCCCACCATCACCTATACCATCACCCCGAACGATTATCCTCAGATGCGTTCGAAGCTGGACGGCGGCGAATGGTCCGGCTGGGAGACCACTGCCAGCAAGACATTCACCCTGACCACAGGGGACTACGGTCTGCACACCGCGGACTTTGAGTTCGGCCCCGAGGACGGAGAGATCATAAGCCGCTCCTACAGCTTCACATATACAAACGCCACCCAGGCGGAAGCCCCGGAGGCGGTGTTCCTGAAGGACAACAACTCCGGCGGACACAAGAAGCTGGTGGCTTCAGGCGGAGCCTACAGCCTCACGGCCGGAGCCGAGTATCTTCCCGCAGCGGTCTACGGCAGCGCAGATGACGAAGCCGCAGCTCTGGAGGCCATAGTTTACTGCGGAAGCAGCAGCGAAGAGCTGGGAAGCTTCGGCGGATCCGACGTGACCATGCTGGACATGGTAAGGCTCTCCGGCACCAACAGCTATGAGGCGGCGGTTCCCTTTACCGCGGAGACCGGGAATTACCGCATAGGCGTGCGCGTAAAGCAGGGCGAGTACGACGCTTCTGCAGGCAAGGTGACCGAGATCATGGCTACCGGATATGTCCAGCCCCAGATCTACAGCTCCACAGATCCCTGGTACAGCAAACGCGGCTATGACTCGAACAGCGACAAATACAACATCTACAGAGATACGGTCATAAGCGGATCTTTCTCCGGAACCAGCGGAAATGGCTACAGGGGCAGCATGGTCCTTTACTGGAAGGATCTTTCCGGAGCGGAGCAGACCTCCGAACAGGAAATGGAGTGCACCAACACCTGGATGGGCTGGTACAAAGGCTCCATGGGCATCCCTGAGAATGCTGCGTCCGTCACGAAGATCAGCTACAGGCTGGAGCTGGTTTCCGATCCGGATCAGTACACGGAGATCCCCTTTGACCTGAACAACCACAGGCTCATGAGCATCGTCACCCTGACCGGCATCCCCGCAAACTATGAGGGATCCACCCTGATTATCTACAGGGACAACGATGACGGGACGCAAACCTCCCTGAAATGGATCAGGCTATGGGGTGAGCCCACCGAAAAATTCGAAGACCTTCCCCCCGGAAATTACAGCTACAAAGTAAGAGGCTACAGCAGCGAAATAACCAGCGGCACCTTCACTATCCCTGAAAACGCCGGAACTTTTGCTGTTCCCATCGAGGCCAGAGCCATAGCGGATCTGACTCTGAATGTGAACCATACCTCCAGCGATTTTTATTACCTGAACTACCGCGTATTCTACGGACCCGGCGATTCCGACTACACCCCGGGATATGTTGTTCCGGACAGCAGCGGCAAGGCCACCCTCAGCCAGGTCCAGGTATTTCAGGCTGATGGCACTACCCCCACAAGGATCGAGTTCTGTCTGTCATGCAACGGCTATCAGGAGATAGCCGGAGCAGGAGTGGACAAATACGGAATACTCAGCTACACCATGGCGGAGGACGAAAACAGCCTCTCCTTCACCGTAAGAGATTACCTGACCCACGATCTGACCGGAAAGGTCCTCAATCCTCTCGGAAAGCCCCCCACTGACGGTTCTTTGCATTACTCAATGAAGAGAGAGATCGGCTGGCCTGTGGAAAAGAAGGACGAGAATGGCAACGTGATCGGTACAGAGCGGCCGGTCGAAACCGACTATGGCTGGGCCGACCCCGGTTCGGACGGCTCATATCAGATCCAGGGCCTTTGGACTGACGGGAAAGTGGAGGTGTCGCTCCTCCGTTATTCGGGCTCCTGGTACGGCACTCCCGCCTACAAGGATGTCAGATTCGTTCCGACCTCAGACGAGACTGTCCACAACATACAGCTTGAATATGCAGACTATGGCTCCATAACCGTGGACCTTGCTCTGCTGCGCAAGGACGATGACGGCAATGATGTGGAGGTCGAGGGCGACTACAGCATGCTCCAGGCCCCGGAGATCTGGACCGATAACGGCTGGCAGCTGAACTGGCACGGCGGAGAAAACGGCGTCTATTATCTGAGCGATGACCGCGTAAAGCCGGGAGACAAGGTCGAGATCAGATTCAGAAGCATGGCTGCCGGAATGGTCGAAGGCTGCGGATACGGTCTGTATCCCTATCCGGGAGAAAGTGATTTCGTATACAGCGCTTACGTGGGACAGTCCGTAGTGCTGGATGCAGAGGGCAGCGGAAATGCCAGATTCCTGGTAAAGGAACTGGGTACCATAAGTGCCAGCCCGGCGCCGAACACGCCCATAACAACAGAGGAGCTCCTCGCCATGGAGGACATGGAGGAAAGGGCAGACGCCCTTGCCGCCGCCACCAGATACGAGGGCTACATGTTCGTATACAACAGAGGCACATCGGAGCTCGTATGGCATGGCAAGGGCATGGGCGAGCTCCGGTCCGAGGGACTTTCGGACGGAAACTATACCGTGCTCACATTCTATCTGGATACCCAGGACGAGCATTACGAGGAATACAAGCTCGGTCTGAGTGATGCGAGCCTGCTGCTCAAGAGGTCAAAGGCAGCTTTCTCCAAGTGCATGACGAATAACGTTACGGTCGAAAGCCGCACCCACATAGAAATAACGGATAAACTTTCCCAGCCCGCCGGAGCTGAACTCTGCGGCGGCCTTACCCTCGGCGTTACCACCGCTGTTCTGCCCGATTACCCGGGCTGGGTACAGGTGAAGATAAACATCATCAAGCGCGCGGACAACATCCGCATAAGCAAGATATCCGTCAACAACAAGCCCGCTGCGTACGGAAGCGTACTGGATGCGGCCTACGTGGACGGGGAAGCTGTGCCTGTGGAATACGACGACAACTCTTTCCGCTTCGCAAAGAAGATCGACACCAGATATGTGGATCATCAGGAAGGCAATGAATATCTGATGTTCTTCACCCACGCCGGCACCGATGTGGATGAGAACGGCAAGCCTGTAGCCAAGGCGAACATACAGATCAACTACGACTTCTTCCAGAACTGGGCTCCCGAGGCGAATACCTACATACCCAGCAGCAGCGGCGGCTCAATGTCTTCGTACGCAGTAGCCTGGAGACAGTCATACTACGCCTACGGCTCGAATGCCACCTACGACGAGCTGGAGATCTCCGTACCTCTGGATCCCTTCGACATAGACGTGCCCGCCACGCCGGTATTCGATCCTCTGTATGAGGAGAGAGCCGACTTTGGCTACATCAACACCTATGTCTACGGCATGCCAGGAGACCATGTCACGGTCTATGACGGAGACCGCAAGGCGGGCGAACTGGTGCTGAGGCAGCCCCGAGAAGCCGTACGCTTCCGCGTCAGCGATCCCCAGTACTACGGCCTGCACAAGATAAGGGCCAGCAGGACCCTGGCAGACGGCACGGAGGAATACACCGAGACCAAGCCCGTCATGCTGATCAACCGCGCCCACACCATCTATACTGCGGACCTCTTCTGGGCCCACAGAAACGACACCCGCCTGGAGGAGTGGAGCTTCCACGAGCTGGAGGACATGGGCAATGTCACCTTCCGCTACTATCCCTCCAAGGCGAGCATCATCAAGTTCAGACTCTACAACGCCAAGGAAGGGGATCTTGAAAACGTCCGCTTCGTAAAGGTCTACAAAGGAGTGGAGACCTCCTTCAGATGCACATTCCAGGCGTCCGGCGTGGATCCCGAATCCGGCCGCAACTGGTGCGAATACATGGTGGATCCGGAGGAATCCTTCGCATATCTGGGACAGCAGTCCAGCGGAAGCGGCGGCGGAAGCAGATGGAACGGCAGCTACTACGTGGCTGCGGCATATACGCCTCCCATCCTGAACGAGATCGGCTCATATGCACAGAAGAACGGATACGCCCTGGTGGGACTCAGCTACTTCGACGACTTCTACGTTGACTACGAGCTGGTCACCACCGTTGACGAGGATGCCTCCGAAGAAGAGATAGCAGTGGCAGCCATCGAAAGCTACGCAAAGGCATCCGCCATCGAGACCCCGGACCTGAACGACCTGACCACAGCGGACATTTCCGGCGAAGATCTGGCTGACAAGGCCAAAGAAGCTCTGCCCGCAGTATTCAGAGACGGCTACGCGGACGACAGCACCAAGACCGAATACAGTGCAACGGCTGATACCTTCGAATACAGCATAGAAAACGGCACCTCCGGCATGAGCAGCAGGACCGACGCCAGCGACACCGCAAGCTACGATCCTTCCGCCATCCAGACCCGGATGGACGAAGAGCTGGCATCGCAGTATGCCATCGGCTACGACAACTCCGTCGTGGATCCGGACACCGGACGCACCGGTACAAGGACTATAGTCTGGACCAAGTACGACACCCTTCAGGGCACGATATACACCAGAAGTGAATTCCTCGACTGGTCCGACTACGACGCAAACGGCGAGCTGGCCACAGGCGGCAAGTACGACGTGGATGTTATCCAGGAGGTCTACGCTCCCGCAGCCGTTCTTGAAGCACTGGACAGCGGCACTACGGTGGAGCAGGCGGCAGAAAACCTGCAGGCCAAAGCCTTCAGAAACTCCGTCACCGCATCCGTCAAGGGCAGATCCCTGAGCAAGGCCACCGCCAAGCTGGGCGATAACCAGGCCGTGGACGACGGCATGGGCCGCATCGGCATCGTCAGCAACATCCACGGCGCAGCCGACATCTATCAGGACTTCAAGCTGACAGGACTCACCGGCGAGGCCGCCGACAAGGCCCGCTTCATGTCCGACAAGTTCAACAAGGGCATGGCGGTCATCGGCGCAGCCAACACCATGTACGACATCGCAAAGGGCGTGCAGGGCAAGAATCCCGAGGCTCTGTTCAACGCGCTGAACGCTCTTGACATGAGCGACGGCGAGAGCCGCAAGGCCAGACAGAACCTGATGAACGAGATCATCTCCTACGAGGAAGGCCGTACACGCAAGTACCTGACCGACAGCATCGCAAACGGCGGCACCACCATCGCGGGCAACTGCGATCCCACAAAGGCTGTCAAAATCGGCCTCCTGATCGGCGGCATCACCTACAACGAGATAGGCAAGCACACCCAGGAATACATCGATATGGAATTCGATCAGATCATGAGGTCCATCCTGATCGAGTACCAGAGACAGGAGCAGAGGGACACCAAGCTCCGCATAGAGCTGGAGAAGGAGCTCTACAAGAAATTCGAGAAGCTGGCTGATTTCTACGGCTGGAAGGATGGCTTCGACGATCCCGACGATCCCGAGCACAAGCCTCTCACCAGAAAGCAGCGCATCATCCGCGAGGTGGAAAAGGAGCTGAACAGGCGCTTCAACAAGGAGCCCATCCCCCGCTTCAACATGAGGGAGAAGTTCCCGAAGATCAGGCTCAACATCGACCCGTCCGGTTATGTCTACGAGGGCTTCCCTGAAGACAGAGTGGCCGGCATCACCGCGACTCTGTACGAGAATACCGGCGGAGCTTCCTACACCAAGTGGGAGGACACTAACTCCGTAGTCGAGGAGCGTCAGCCCAACCCGCAGACCACTGCAGCCATCAACGAGGTCAAGCCTGATGAGGGCGGCCGCTACGGCTGGATGACCCCCTACGGCACCTAC
>JAEEPD010000115.1 GCA_016284575.1 Bacillota bacterium
GGTGGCAAGGAAGATCGTTGAGGGCGATACTGAAAAGCATATAATCAAGGCGACCAACATAGAGGAGTATCTTGGTAAGAAGAAGGTCCACTACGACAAGCTTCTTGAAAAGAACGAGGTCGGAGTGGCTACTGGCATGGCCTGGACCGCAGTGGGAGGGGAGACCCTCTTCATAGAGACCGCAGTGCTTCCCGGCAGCGGACATATTCAGCTGACAGGTCAGCTGGGCGATGTGATGCAGGAGTCTGCAAGGACTGCCATAAGCTTCGTGCGTTCAGCCTCTGCCCGCCTTGGCATAGAGGAAAACTTCTATAAGGAAAAGGATATACACATTCACATTCCCGAAGGAGCCGTTCCCAAGGACGGCCCCTCAGCAGGCGTCACCATGTGCATTTCCGTTATCTCCGCCCTGACCGGCCGTCCCGTCCGCAAGAACGTGGCCATGACAGGCGAGATCAGCCTCCGCGGCAAGATACTTCCCGTGGGCGGCATCAAGGAAAAGGTTCTGGCAGCTCACCGCATGGGTATCAAGAAGATACTTCTGCCCGAGGAAAACAGTCAGGATATCGACGATCTTCCCGAAAGCGTCAGAGAACATCTGGAGTTCGTGCTCCTGGAAACTGCTGACGACGCCATCAGAGAGGCTCTTATATGAAGATAACAAAGGCCGATTTTCTGGTATCTGCAGTCACAGAAAAGCAGTATCCGGACGAGAGCCTGCCTGAGATAGCCTTCGCAGGCCGTTCCAACGTGGGCAAATCGTCCCTTCTGAACCTTCTGACTAACAGACGGAAGCTGGCCAAGGTGAGCCAGAACCCGGGGAAGACCAGGCAGATAAACTTCTTTCTTATAAATGACAGCTTCAGGATAGTGGATCTGCCGGGCTACGGCTACGCCAGGGTCTCCAGATCTGAATCCGAAAGCTGGGGGAAGATGATGGAGCGCTATCTGGAGAACCGGCCAAATCTTCTAAAGGTGGTCCAGCTTGTTGACTGCCGTCACGAGCCCAGCGCCCAGGACCTTCAGATGTATGAATATCTGAAGTATTACGGCCTTGCCGGCCTTGTGGTGGCCACAAAAGCGGACAAATTGTCAAAAAATGAACTGAATAAGAATCTTTCTTTGATCAGAAAGTCGCTAAGCCTGGAAAAAGATGATATACTTATAGCAGTTTCGGCTGTAAACAGGACCGGTACGGATGAGCTTCTCGGCGTCATCGACAAGATCGTGAGCGGAAGATGAACAGCATAGGCGTTTTTTTTCAAAAGACGATACGACGCATCAAGGCTGTCCCTAAATTTCTGAAGGACAAAAGAGTAGCCCTGTGGAAAAAGCTTCTCATTGCCCTGGGACTGGTCTATTTGGTGCTGCCTTTTGATTTTATTCCGCCCATCATTCCTGTTTTCGGCTGGCTGGACGATATCATTCTGTGGCTTTATCTGCTATACTATCTTAGAGACCAGCTGGACAGCTACGATGTGCCCCACAGCGAGGCGCTGGATGTCAATTACACTGTTAATTCAGGGGAAGGTGAGGAAAATGAGTGAATACAAACTGTCGGGAGTAATGTTTTCCGAGGAACAGATCAAGGAAAGAGTCAAGGCTCTCGGCCGTATCATTACAGAGGACTATCAGGGGAAGGAAGTCTTCCTTATAGGTATACTTAAGGGATCCGTTCCCTTCATGGCAGATCTCATGCGCTGTATAGATCTGGATGTGAAGATCGACTTCATGTCCGTGTCAAGCTACGGAAGCGCCACTCACAGCAGCGGCGTCGTACGCATACTCAAGGACCTGGATTCCGACATCAGAGGAAAGAATGTCATCGTTGTGGAGGACATCATCGATTCAGGCCTCACACTTTCATATCTGAAGGATTATCTTATCAAGAGGGGACCTGCAAGCTTCAGGATCTGCACCTTCCTGGATAAGCCTGCCCGCCGCAAGGTGGAGCTGCATCCGGATTACTGCGGCTTCGAGATCGAAGACAAATTCATAGTAGGCTACGGCCTGGATGTGGATCAGCGCTACAGGCAGCTCCCTTATATTTCCTGGGTAACAACTGAATAGTTACATTATTTCAGTTCTTTATATGCGGAAAGACCGCAGTCGTATTTATACGGAGGTTAAAAATGTTTGACAAGCTTATTGAAAAGATCAAGGCGGAACCCAAAACCATGGTTTTCACCGAGGGCACCGATGCAAGAATTCTTGAGGCAGCATCCAGACTGCTGGCAGAAGGACTGATGAAGGTCATCCTCATCGGCGAACCCGGCGCAGTAAAGAAGGCTGCTGCTGACGGCGGCTTCGACATTGCAAAGGCCGAGATCATCGATCCCCTCGGATACGCAGGAATGGACGAAATGGTAGAGACCATGGTCCAGCTCAGAAAGGGCAAGATGACTGCAGAGGAATGCAAGGCTGCTCTTTCCAAGGGCAACTACTTCGGCACCATGCTGGTAAAGATGGGCAAGGCAGACTGCCTGCTCGGCGGCGCCACCTATTCCACAGCTGACACCATCAGACCGGCTCTTCAGCTGGTAAAGACCAAGCCCGGAGCGCATCTGGTAAGCTCTGCATTCATTCTCACCAGAGAGGGCGGAGATCCAAACCTTCAGAAGATCGCCATGGGTGACTGCGCTGTAAATCTTGAATACAAGGACGATCTTGATGCTGACGGCAATGTTAAGCTCTCCGGCGCTCAGAAGCTGGCAGAGGTCGCTGTTGAGCTCGAGAAGTGCGCAAGACTCTTCGGCATCGATTCCAAGGTAGCCGTACTTTCCTTCTCCACCAATGGTTCCGGCAAGGGCACCACTGTTGCAACCTCCCGCGAGGCTGTAAAGCTTGCTAAGGAAATGAACCCCGAGATGCTGATCGACGGTGAGATGCAGTTCGACGCAGCTGTCGCTCCAGAGGTAGGCCAGCGCAAGTTCCCCGGAAGCCAGGTGGCAGGCTATGCCAATACCTTTGTATTCCCCAACATCGAAGCAGGAAATATCGGATATAAGATCGCTCAGAGACTGGGTGGATACGATGCTTATGGTCCCATTCTTCTGGGTCTGAATGCACCCATCAACGACCTTTCCAGAGGCTGCAACGCCGAGGAGGTCTACAAGATGGCAATCATCACCGCAGCTCAGTAAACGCTTTAATGTAATGACGTGCTGTAGTGCCTGAAATGCTTGAAAAATCAAGCGTTTCGGGGCACAGAAAAAAAGTCGGGAAAAAGTAAAAAAAGTTGTTGACAAGGCAGGGGTAAGAGAGTATACTCCTGCCTTGGTTGCGCAAAGGAACAGCTACCGAAAGGGAGCAGCGGCCAGCATAAAAAAGTTTAAAAAAACGAAAAATAGTTGTTGACAAGCGGGTTCCTTGAGCGTATAATCACCAATGTTCCGCTCCTTTAGGAGAAGAGCGCAGAACCTTGAAAACATCATAGTG
>JAEEPD010000116.1 GCA_016284575.1 Bacillota bacterium
TGGGCAGTATCATGTAGGGCAGGAAGCAGAACACCATACCCGTTATTACAGCTCCCGGGGTGTTGATCATGTGGAAGGCGGGCAGGTGCAGAGCCCCAAGCAGGGTGTTTATGATGCCTGTGTCCTCCAGAATGGTCATCCAGGAGTAGGTGGTTATAAGAAAGTTCATCCACAGAGGGATCATTATCAGAAGTATCATGGTCCTCTGGGTCTTGGCGCTGGTGCGGCTAAGGATGTAGGCCGTGGGGTAGGCTATGACAAGGCATACCACCGTGGCGATCAGGGCTATGCACAGGGAATTGGTGAAGATCTGCACATAATTGCCCACGAAGAGGCGGGATATGTTCTCGAAGGTGAACCCGCCCTCCAGGTCCGTCAGCGAATAGTAGAACACGAAGATCATGGGGGCTACTATAAAGAGCACGCTCCAGACTATGTGAGGAGATGCCGCGGCCCGCTGGATAAAGCTTTTCTTCATCAGTCGTCAGCCTCCTCCTCTCCGATGTTCTGGGACAGCAGCTCGTGTTCCTCGGAATAGGAGCTGTAGTCTCCGAACATGTCGGAATACTGGCTCTTTTTCATAACGTGGAAGGCGTCGGGCTCGATGTAGATGCCGATGAAGCTGTCCGGCGCCACATAGTCCGTGGTCTGTATCATCCACTTGAAGTCCGCTATGTCCACGATCACCTCGTAGTGGACCCCAAGGAAGGTGACCTCGGTAACCATGCCTGTCAGCTGGCCGTCCTCTGGCTTAACCACGTCCACGTCCTCGGGACGTATGACTATATCCACAGGCTCGCCCTTTCCGAAGCCCTTGTCCACGCAGTCGAAGAACTTGCCCGCCATGTAGACCTTGTAATCCTCCTCCATGTAGCCGGAGAGTATGTTGGATTCGCCTATGAAGTCCGCAACGTAGGCGTTGGCAGGCTCGTTGTATATGTCTATGGGGGTTCCGATCTGCTGGATCTCGCCGGCGTTCATTACCACCACGGTGTCGGACATGGAGAGAGCCTCCTCCTGATCGTGGGTGACGTAAACGAAGGTTATACCCGTCTGCTTCTGCATGTTCTTAAGCTCTATCTGCATGTCCTTGCGGAGCTTAAGGTCCAGGGCTCCCAGAGGCTCGTCCAGAAGCAGCACCCTCGGCTTCATGATCAGAGCTCTGGCTATGGCCACACGCTGCTGCTGGCCGCCGGAAAGGGTGGTGACATGGCGCTTTTCAAAGCCTGAGAGGTTGACAAGGGCCAGCATCTCCTTTACCCGCTTTGATATCTCCTGCTCAGGAAGCTTCTGCAGACGCAGGCCGAAGGCTATGTTCTCGTAAACGTTCAGATGGGGGAACAGAGCGTAGCGCTGGAACACCGTGTTGATGCTGCGCTTGTAGGGTGGTACCTGGCTTATATCCTGACCATCGAAAAAGACCTTGCCCTTGTCCGGGGTCTCAAAGCCGCCGATTATGCGGAGCGTGGTGGTCTTGCCGCAGCCGGAGGGGCCCAGCAGGGTTATGAATTCGTTGTCATAAATGGTCAGATTGATGTCGCTGAGGACAGTTTCGCCGTCATAGATCTTGGTGACCCCGACCAGCTCAATCAACTTGTTCTTTTCCATATCCAACCCTCCTTAATGCATTTATGAAATCATCCGGAAGAGGCGCCTCAGCGCTTATCCTGCTGCCATCCGAGGGGCTTGTAAGCACCAGCCTCGCGGCGTGCAGGGCCTGCCTTGGCATCCATTCCGGGGGAATGTCGTATCCGTAGAGCTGTCCGTACAGCTCATCGCCCACCAGAGGGTGGCCGATATGTGTAAGATGGACCCTTATCTGATGAGTCCTTCCTGTATCCAGCTTTAAGCGCAGCAGGCTGTAGCCGTCTATCTGCCCGGTGGTACCGGGCTCGGCCTGTATAGCCGCCAGCCGCAGGTAATGGGTGACGGACGGATAGCCGTCCTCTCTTACCATGCGCCTTGCCACGTGATTCGGGTCCTTGTCTATGGGCAGATCGATGGTGCCCGAGGGCTCCGTTATGCCGTGGACCAGAGCCAGATACTCCTTCTGCACCCTGTTCTCCTGCATCTCTCCGCTCAGAAAGTCCTGAGCGTGGGGATTCTTTGCCACTATCACAAGGCCCGAGGTATCCCTGTCCAGCCTGTTCACAAAGCGTATCTTCCAGGGCTCCTCCCCTGCCTTTTCCCGCTCTTCTATGAGCTTTGCCAGGGCATTTGCCAGAGTCCCACTCTGGTAGTTTTTCGTCGGGTGCACCACCAGGAAGGGAGGCTTGTTTACTATAAGCAGGTCCTTATCCTCGTAGGCTATGTCCACCGGAATGTCCTCCGGCTCGAAATAGCTGGATTCCTGAGGCAGCCTGACCGTGACCAGGTCTCCGGGGTGCAGCTTTATATTCAGCTTTGCGGGCCTTCCGTTGAGTTCCACGCTGCCGTCGTATCTTATTTTCTTCAGCAGCCGGGAGGAATAGCCCAGCCGCCGTCTTATTATCTCCTTTATGTACAGGCCTTCGTCCTCCGGAAGGGCTGTGTAATTTATCGTTTCTGCCATTTTCAGCCCTCCGGGCAGCCTCTGTCCTTATCCTTAGAAGAACTTTTCCTTTACATTAGTCCAGAAATCGTATTCGCTGCGGCGCACCACCCTTATGCGGCGGTCTGCCAGGTCCACCTGCAGCTTCTCCATGTTGGTCATCTGGTACTCCGCACCGTCCACTATCACCAGCATCTTATCGATGAACTTGTACTCGGGATAGATGGTGATGGTGTTGTCCGGGGGAAGCAGCACGCTGGAGGTAAAGGAGCGGTAGGACGCTGTGTTCATGGGTGCGATGGGCGCCAGCTGCAGCACCTCGACCCTTGGGTCCACTATGGCTCCGCCCACGGAATAATTGTAGGCGGTGCTGCCTGCGGGGCTTGAAATAAGCACGCCGTCGCCGCTGAACTTTTCAACGAAGCTCCTGTCGATGTTTATCTTAAGGTGAACGATGCTGGAGGCGTTCTTCCGCACCACTATGTCGTTGATGCCGTAGTAGGTGATCATGGACTGATTCTTCTGCCACACCCTGACCCTCAGAGGCCTGTGGGACTGAAGGCTGTAATCACCCTCGCTTATGCATTTTATGCAGAGATCCAGCTCGTCGTGCATAAACTCCTGAAAGAAGCCCAGGTGACCAGTGTTGATGCCAACCACGGGAACATCAGGGAAGTTCTGATAGCGCAGGAGACGCAGAAATGTGCCGTCCCCGCCCACGCAGATCATCATGTCCGGCCGCTGCTTTGGATCCGGCAGTATCTCTATGCCTGCTGCCAGCAGCTTTTCCCGGAGCACCGGCAGGGTGGCCCTGGTGACCTTCGAATCGTTGGAATGTATGTATACGGATCTTACGCTCTTCATCGCATATCCTCTTTCCCGGAGCGGCTTCAGTTCCCGCTCTCTCTTCTGAGCTCCGCCATTATGGCTTCGGGCTTAAGGCCTCGGCGGCTCATGTCTATTATTTTTTCCAGCACGGGAACGGCCTGGGCAAAGAAGCTCTTAAGGCCTCTGCACAGGTAGTACTGACCGTCCTCTCCGTCTGAGCTTTCCCCGAACCGGTCCTTGGGACAGCCTCCGTTGCAGAATCTCAGGTAGGGGCAGGCCCTGCATTCCGCGGTGAGTGAAGTCCTTTTGGCGTCCCCGAAGGCGAACTGTACCTTGCTGTTTGCCAGGCTCTCCAGCCTGTTTTTCTTAAGGGAGCCAATGCGGTGACCATCGTCCACGAAGTGGTCGCAGGAATAGACCGCGCCGTCCTCCTCGCAGATAAGCACCCGCCCGCAGGTGGGAGCCATCCAGCAGAGGCTGGCTTCTCCTCCTGCCATTATCCTGGCCATCTCGGCAAAAAGCTGCACGTCCATGCGGCCAAGATCGTTCTGAGACCATTCTCTGAATACGGACGCAAGGAATTCTCCGTAGCCCTCCGGGCTTACGGATTCCTTTGAAAATTTCGCTTCCGCAGAGCCTTCACCGCCATCCTCACGGACGACTATGGGTATGAACTGGACCCAGCCGGCCCCCGTCTCCCTCAGCGCCCTGTAGACCCCCAGGGGATCCGCAGCAGAGGCGGAATTAACGGTGCACAGCAGGTCCGGCTCTATGCCGGCCTTGCGCAGCCTGTCCAGAGAAGCTCTTATGCGCCTCCAGGTGCCCTTTCCTCCCAGGTCTCTTCGGTTCTGATCGTGCACGGCCTCGCTGCCGTCTATGGACAGTCCCACGTCAAAATGATTGTCCTTGAGAAAGCGGCACCATTCATCGTTTATCAGAAGGCCGTTGGTCTGAAGATTGTTCCAGGCCAGGGCTCCCTTAGGCAGATATTTTCGTTCCAGGGCGACGGCTTTTTTGTAGAAGTCCAGCCCTGCCAGCGTCGGCTCGCCGCCGTGCCACACAAAGGACACTGTGGGGGCATAGCTTTTGGCGCCGGCTTCGCCGCCCGATTCCGCTTCAAGAGCCCCTGCAATGGTCTGCTTTATCATGCGCTCCAAAAGCTCAAAGCTCATGCGGGACTGCTTTTCATGCTCGGAAAATCTGCCCTTCTCCAGGTAATAGCAGTAGGCGCAGCGCATGTTGCAGCGGGAGCCCACGGGCTTTGCCATCACCACGAAGGGTTCTTTTCTTTCAGCCGCGTTTTTCTTCTCTTCCGCAGCGCCGCCGGCTGTATTTTTCAGCTCTGCCATTTCTATTTAAGGTATTTTTCAAAGAATGCCAGGGCTTTGTTCCACGAATCCATGGCCTGCTCCTGGCGGTACATGGGTTTATCGTAGTACCAGATCCCGTGTCCCGCGCCTTCGTAGCGGTGGAATTCGTAGTCCTTGCCCAGCTCTTTGAGGATCTCCTCCAGCTTGTTAACGTCCTCGGCTGTGGGATTGCGGTCCTCGTTGCCGAAAATGCCAAGCAGCGGGCAGGACAGGTTCTTTGCAAAGTCCACGGGAGCCACCGGTCTTTCAGGCGTCAGCGCCTCGGGAGGAGCTATAACTCCGCCGCCCCAGCAGTCCACCGCCGCGTCAATGCCTTCCAGCGTGCAGGCTGCCAGGAAGGTGTGCCTGCCGCCGGAGCACATGCCGATGACACCGGCCTTGCCGCTGGCGTTCACCTGATTCTTCAGGAAGGACAGGGAGCCATCCACGTCCTCCATCACGTCCTTGTCCTTGGTGCCCATCTCTCTGGCCTTCTGCGCCACCTCTGCCGCAGGGCCTTCTCCCGCATCCTCATAGATGTTGGGGCATACCACGCTGTAGCCGTGCTCGGTGAACCTGCGGGCAGTCTCCCTGCACCACTCGTCCCAGCCGGGCATGTGCGGGATAAGCACTATGCCTGGGAAGGGACCGTCGCCTATGGGCCTGGAATAGTAAGCTCTGATGAACTTTCCGTCGTGTCCCTGAATGCGCACGGTCTCGGCTATCATGCCGGAATAGTCGAATACATTCTTATCGTTCCACATGATTTTCTCCTTGTCTCAGATATCCTAAACAAGTTACAAAAACTCAAAGTTACTATACCACACTTCACCCTTATTGTCTAATATGACATTGGGGGCGGTTCGAGACGTTCCCTGTCCCGGCAGCCTGTCTCAAACAAATAATGGACAATGCACGTCCGAAGTCATATAATATTATGAATACCAATCAAAAGGAGGCTTTCATGGACAACAGACCCATAGGAGTATTCGATTCAGGCCTGGGCGGGCTCACCTGCGTCAGCCCCATCAAGAAAAAGCTCCCAAAGGAAAGCATCATATATTTCGGCGACACCGCCAGGACCCCCTACGGCTCCAAAAGCCCCGCTACCATAAAGGAATTCTCCCTTCAGATAGCGGATTTTCTGGTGAAGAACGACGTTAAAGCCCTGGTCATCGCCTGCAATACTATTTCATCCCTTGCCATCCCCGACCTTGAGGCAGCCTTCCCGGGCATCCCCGTCATAGGCATAGTGGATTCGGCTGCAGAGGAGATAGCCAGGACCTGCACGGAAAAGGATTCCATAGGCATCATTGCCACCAAGGCCACCATCAAGAGCAAGGCCTATAAAAAGGCTGTGGAATCCATGTCCTCCGGCCTCGCCCTGTACCAGATGGCCTGTCCCGCCTTCGTGTCCCTCATAGAGGAGGGCATCATAGAAAACGAGATCATGGACCTGACCATCCGCTACTATCTGGACAATTTCGTAAAGTACCACGGCCTCAACACCCTGGTACTGGGCTGCACCCACTATCCACTGATCAGGGACAACATCGAAAGGCTCTACCCCCAGCTCCGCATAATCAACCCCTCTGAATGCCTGGCCAACGCCGTGCAGCAGACGCTGTCCGAGGAGGGACTTCTGGCAGAGGACAGCACACTTCAGAGCACCTTCTATGCCAGCGACCTTTCGGAAAACTTCGTCAACATGATCAACCGCATCGACACCGAGGACCAGATCAACATTTCCCTGAAGAAATTCTAGCCCTGGGCTGCAGAAATCACAGAATACATACAAAAGGACTATAAAATGACCACAACAAAGCTTTACGATCTGCTCGAGATCGACAGTCCCGCAGATTTTCAATATTTTGAACAGCTGGCCGAGCTGCTGGAATGCAGCGAGGAGATCAGCGAGGAGCAGTTCATGGACGTGCTCTCCCAGGTGGACAGCCAGACCATGACCGAGCTGGTGGAAAACTACTTCAACGAGCTCACGGCCCATCTTCCCGATGAATCCCAGGAGCTTTTCTCCCTGGTGGATTCCATACAGCAGAGGCTGATGCTTCTGGCCGACGGCATGGAGGACGGAAGCTTCCGCAGAGATCTGGCGGAGGAGCTCTGGAAATTCAAGGACTGGTACACGGATCAGATCAAGGTGCTGGTGGACAACGAATACTACTCGGTATTCGAAGCTGTCACCCTGCGCCGCGAGGAAAAGCTGGGAGGTCCCAAGCACCGTTACAATTTTGATGAGGCCCTGGACTACCAGCTGGAGGAGCTCAGCATGAATCTGGGAAGAGTAAGCTACTCGGAGGACAATTAAATGAACAACCACATCATTACAGAACCAAGCAAGACCATCAGAGCTCTCGGAAGGCAGACCCTTCAGGGCTACTGGGGCACTGCACTTATAGTGGTGCTTCTTGGCACAGCCATCACATCCCTGCCCGGCTTCATACTTGGAAGGCTCACCGATTCCAGCATTCTGCATCTGCTGGAATCCATATATAACATTCTTGTGACAGGCCCGGTAAACCTGGGGCTGGCCATATTCTTCCTGAAGCTGTTCCGTCAGCAGGGACCCCAGATCAACGACCTGGCTTCCGGCTTCGACTTCTTCATGAACGCCACCTCCCTTTATCTGAGCGTCATGGTACGGGTACTGCTGCTTTCCTTCCTGTTTGTGATCCCCGGCATCATAGCCTCCATACGCTACAGCCAGTCCTTCTACATCCTGGCAGACGATCCCAGCAAGCCTGCAGCCCAGTGCATGTACGAAAGCGCCGTAATGATGGAAGGCAACAAGGCCAAATTCTTCTGGTTCAATGTCAGCTACATCGGCTGGTATCTGCTTGCAAATATGCCCCAGAGCATGGTCACCATGCGCTACATGCCTGACATCACCATGTACAGCCCGGAGCAGATCTACAATGCGGCAGCCTCCATTGCCTCCAATCCCCTGGTGACCCTGGCGGGCCTTTGCACCATCTTCGTGACGGTCTACGTTTCCGCAGGCCATGCGGCCTTCTACGACCTGGTCAGCGGCAATCTCTACGTGCAGCAGGATCCGAATCAGGTCAATTATTAGAGTATTACGGGAGGACGAAGGCCCTCCCTTTTTTAGAGGAATATCATGAATTACGAAAGAAAGATCAGAAAACTGGCAGAATACATCGACGCGCTGAGGAGCGAAGGCGTTTTCATAAGCTTCAGCGGTGAGAAAGACGCCTTGGAAAGGCCCGTGGAATTCATAACCTTTGATTCCAGAGAGGCCTGCGAGGGCAGCCTCTTCGTCTGCAAGGGAGCTAATTTCAAAGCCGAATACCTGGATAAAGCAGCGGAGGCAGGAGCCTTCTGCTATGTTTCCGAGACAGCCTACGAAAGTCCCCTGCCCTGCATTCTGGTCAGCGACATACGCCGCGCCATGGCAGTTCTGGCCAACGGATTCAACGGCCGCGCCTGGAGAAACTATAATCTGATAGGCCTTACCGGGACCAAGGGCAAGAGCACCACTCTGTATTACATCAAGGCGGTCATCGAGGCCTACACGAAGAAGAATGGTCTGGGCGGCTTCGGCTTTCTTTCCACCATCGACACCTTCGACGGCATAGAGTTTTTCGAATCCCATCTTACCACCCCTGAAGCCCTGGAGCTTGGCAAGCGCCTGGAAAACGGCGCAAAGGCAGGCCTCTGGGCCCTGGGCATGGAGGTCAGCTCCCAGGCCCTTAAGTACGACCGCAGCTACGGCCTTGAATTCAACATAGGAGCCTTCCTCAACTATGGGGTTGACCATATCGGAAGCACCGAGCACCCCACGGAGGAGGATTATTTCCAGTCCAAGCTGCGCTTCGTGGACCAGTGCAGGACCCTCTGCATCAATCTGGACAGCGCCAGGATAGACGAGATTCTGCCGGCAGCTCAGAAGGGCAGGATACTGGAAAAGCTAATCTGCTATTCTCCCTCCGGACAGCGCAGCGTATGCGGCCGGAACGCTGACTATATCGCCCTTAACGGACGCAAGGAAAATGGCCATATAGCCTTTGAGATAGCACAAAAAACAAGGCTCCTTGACCGCCGTGCAGAGGGCGCGGAGCCCGGCCCCGATGTCCTGGACTACGGCATCATAGGAACCATACGCCTTTCCATGCCGGGATTTTTCAACATCGAAAACGCACTGGCGGCCGCTGTCATCTGCCTCGAGCTTGGCATACCCTTTGATGACATCGCCTCAGCCCTGCTGGAGGCTAAGGCTGCAGGCCGCATGGAGATGTTCCAGATGAAGGGAGAAAAGGACGTCAAGATAATCGTGGACTATGCCCACAACGAGCTGAGCTACCAGAAGCTCTTCGAATCCATAAAGGAGGAGTTCCCCGGGTACAGGGTGGAGATAGTCTTCGGCTGTCCCGGCGGCAAGGGCCTTGACCGCCGCGAGACCCTGCCAAGAGTCACCGCGAAATTCGCAGACTACGCCTGGATAACCGAGGAGGACCCCTTCATGGACGACCCAATGGAGATATCTAAGGAGGTCCTGGCCAATCTTGAAAAATACGGCGGCAAGGGAGAGATAATCGTAGACCGTGAGCAGTGCATCAGAGAGGCCGCAGCCCGCGCCGCTGACAAGACCGTCCTCATCCTTGCGGCAAAGGGCCGGGAGCTCTACCAGCACCGCGGCAATGAATACGTACAGATAGTCTCCGACGCCCAGCTGGCGGAGGAGCTCAGCAGATAAAATATTACATGAGAAAGATATCCCGGAGCCATAAAGCCCCGGGATATCTTTTGTTATAGCTGTATAGCCGCCGGCGGATGCCTTGCCTATCTTTTTCTCAGGTAAGCATCAAGAGCGGCTTCCTTTTCGCTCAAGGCCTCTGTTAAGGGCATCAGAGAGCCCTCAAGAAGCTTTTTGTAGGCCTCCTCCTTCATGTTGTAGCGCAGCCAGTCCGCGCCGCTGAAGCTTGAGAAACGCTCGGGATCCTCGTAGAGCTTTATCTTCTCCTGAGCCCTGAGAGCCCCTGCCGCGGCAATGGGCCACAGCCTCCTGTAGCTGTCCTTTCCTATATCTGTGAATATGGCATGGGTATCGCAGGATACTACGCGGTGCTTTTCCCTGTCTATCCTTACGGACATGCCCTCCCAGCTGAAGCTGTCCCCGTCTATGGAGAGCTTCACCAGCTGGCCCAGGTCGGTATACACGTGCTGCCTCTGGTAATCCGTATCGAACACGAAATTGCCGAGAGAATAAAATATTATCTTATCCCCCACAGTCTCGTAGTTCTGCACCACGTGGGGATGATGGGACACCACGATGTCTGCGCCGTACTCCAGGAATCTTAAGTAGCGCTGCCTGTTCCAGGGCTCGGGCATGTCGGTGAATTCATCACCTCCGTGGGGCATTACTATGCACCAGCGGGCTTTTGACTTCACCTCCCGGATCTGCCGCTTCACCTCCTCCTCGTCGTCCCAGAGCAGGATGCCCACGGTTTCCGGCATCTTGACCGTAAGCTCGCTCACGTAGCAGCAGTTGACTATGCCTATGCCGCCCTCCTCAGGAAGGTAAAGGGGCTGGGGATAGCGGGTTTTGTCCTCCACAGCGCCAATGCAGACCGCGCCATGCTCAGCTGCGATCTGCTTAGTCTGAAGAAGCCCATCGATGCCGCAGTCCGCCACATGGTTGTTGCACAGATTCCAGATGTCCGCCCCTATCCTTTTGAGCCAGGCAGCAGCGCCGGGGTTGCTGGCATGGTTCAGCAGCTTGGCAGCGGAGGCGCCGCCGCCGAACAGCGGCCCCTCCACATTGGCTATGCAGTGGTCGCTCTCCGAAAGAAAGCTCACCACCTCCGGGGACATGAGATCCTCATCCTGCCAGGAATCCCTGAAATACTTTGAAAAAGCGATGTCTCCTGTGAAAGCTAAAGTCGTCATAAATTCTCCTGAATCTCAGCTCTGTAGGCTGCCTGCTCTGCCTCGTTGGCAAGGACCCAGTGCCCCTCCTCTATCTCGGTCCAGACAGGCTTATCCACGGTATAATCGTGGACGGAGGGATCGTACTGCAGAACAGTCCTGTTCCTTTCGCTCAGCGGATCCGGCTGGGGTATGGCGGAAATAAGAGCCTTGGTATAGGGATGCAGAGCATGCTGGAATACCTTTTCAGTCTCACCCAGCTCAACGATCTGTCCCTTGTAGATGACCGCCAGCCTGTTGGTGATAAAGCGCATGATGGAAAGATCATGGGCTATGAAAAGATAGGTCAGGCCGTACTGCCTCTGAAGGTCCATGAGCAGGTTCAGCACCTGGGCTCTGATGGACACATCAAGAGCCGATATGGGCTCGTCCGCTATCACAAGCTCCGGATTCATTATCAGAGTCCTTGCGATACCTATCCTCTGCCGCTGTCCACCGGAGAATTCGTGGGGGAATCTTGTGGCGAACTCGGGAGGAAGACCCACGTCCATCATGGCCTTTCTGACCTTTGCCTGTCTGTCAGCCTCATCTGTGAAGCCGTGGATATTGTACAGGCCCTCGGATACTATGTAATCCACCTTGGCCCTTTCGTTAAGGCTTGCCATGGGATCCTGAAATATCATCTGGATATTCCTGATGAGCTCCTTGTTTGTTTCCTTGTCTATTTTACCGCTTATACGCTTTCCTTTAAAGATTATTTCACCCTTTTCAACGGGATTTATTCTTATGATGGCTCTGCCTATGGTGGTCTTGCCGGAGCCCGATTCGCCCACGAGGCCGAAGGTCTCACCCTTGTAGATATCGAAGCTGACGCCCTTTATGGCCTGGAATTTTTTCCGCCCTTTACCGAAGGAGACCCACAGATCCTTTACTTCAAGAAGCTTTTCCCTTTGGATATTTTCGCTACTCATTGGTATAGACCTCCTTCCATCTGTCCAGCATCCTCTGAATGGTCTTGGGCGGCTCCGCCTTCGGAGCCCTGGGATCCTGCAGCCAGCTGCGGACCTTATGGGTGGGAGATACGTCGAAATAGGGCGGACGGATCTCGTGGTCGATATTCAGAGCATAGGGATTTCTCGGCGCGTAGGCATCGCCCTTTATCTCCTTGAAGAGATTCGGAGGCGTACCCTTGATGGAATACAGGGGCTCGCCCTTGATGCCCAGCTGGGGCAGAGAGCTGAGCAGCGCCCAGGTATAGGGATGCTGCGCGTTGTAGAAGACCTCGTAGGCGGTGCCTACTTCAATGATGTCTCCCGCGTACATGACAGCCACCCTGTCCGCCACCTTCGCCACAACGCCCAGATCGTGGGTGATGTAGATGATGGTCAGATCATATTTGCGCTGCATGTCCCTCAGCAGCTCTATTATCTGGGCCTGAATTGTCACATCCAGAGCCGTGGTGGGCTCATCGCATATGAGTATCTCGGGATTGCAGGCCATGGCCGTGGCTATTACAGCACGCTGCCTCATGCCGCCCGAAAACTCGTGTGGATACTGCTTATAGCGCCTTTCGGGGTCTGGTATGCCCACATCCTTCAGATACTCTATAGCCCTTTCTTTGGCCTCGGGGCCCTTCAGCCCCTGATGGAGCACTATAGCCTCCTGTATCTGCTTGCCCACGGTCTTAAGGGGATTAAGAGAGGTCATTGGGTCCTGAAACACCATGGCTATCTCCTTGCCTCTGATGCCTAGCCATTCCTTCTGAGTCTTGTATTTAGCCAGGTCCCGGCCCTTGTAGAGGATCTCGCCTCCGGTAACCTTTCCGTTCTTATCCAGCATTCCCATGAAGCTTTTGGTGAATACGGATTTTCCCGAACCGGACTCACCGACTATGGCCAGGCTTTCGCCCTTGTACAGGTCCATGGATATGCCTCTGATGGCAGTAAGGGTCTGCCCTCTGAGGGTAAACTGTATTTCCAGATCCTTTACGGAGAGGATTATCTCTTTGTTTTCAGACATCTCGCACCTCCCCTATACATGATTCTTGGGATCGGCGGCATCCGAGAAGGAATTGCCGATCACATAGAAAGAAATGGTTATCACGGACAGAACGATGGCCGGGAAGATCAGCTGGTAGCGGGAGCTGGCGCTCATCATTACCGCCCTGCCCTCATTGATCAGATTGCCAAGGGAAGGCATGGTCACCGGAAGCCCCAGTCCTATATAGGTCAGGAACACCTCGCTGCCGATGGCTGCGGGGATGGCCAGAGAGACTCTCAGGGTGATGACGGAAATCAGATAAGGCAGCAGGTTCTTGGTGATGATCCTGCCCGTTGGCGTGCCAAGGCAGCGGCTGGCCAGATTGTATTCCAGGTCCCTGATGGTCACTATCTGATTTCTTATGAACCTTGCCATGGGGAGCCAACCTGTAACACACATGGCGAATATGATGGTCCCAAGGCCCGGCTTTATCAGATAGGAGACCAGTATCAGTATTATATTTCGCGGGATATTGTGCACCACGTTGTAGACCTCGGTAAGGGGCCTGTCCAGATAAGGCACATAACCCCAAAGGGCGCCAACGCTTATTCCTATAGTGGCATTTAC
>JAEEPD010000016.1 GCA_016284575.1 Bacillota bacterium
ATTGGTGGTTTCGAACTGGATGAATTCCTGCATGGGATGCTTGCGTCCGCCCTGGGGAGGAACATTGGCCACTGTGCCCTCGAGTATCTTGAGCAGGGCCTGCTGAACACCCTCGCCGGAGACGTCCCTTGTTATGGAGACGTTCTCCCCTTTTCTTGCGATCTTATCGATCTCATCTACGTAGATTATGCCCTTCTGAGCCTTTTCCACGTCGTAGTCCGCAGCCTGCAGCAGCTTCAGCAGAATGTTCTCCACGTCCTCTCCCACATAGCCAGCCTCCGTAAGAACGGTGGCGTCGGCAATGGCAAAGGGTACGTCCAGAAGCTTTGCCATGGTCTGGGCAAGCAGGGTCTTTCCGGAGCCTGTGGGTCCTATCATTATGATATTGGACTTCTGGATCTCCACATCGTCCCTGGTCTGATCCTTGGGGAGATTTCTGTTCTTCTCCATCTCCCTGATGCGCTTGTAGTGGTTATAAACCGCCACAGCCAGGATCTTCTTGGCGCTGTCCTGTTCAATGACAAAATCCGAAAGAGCATCCACGATCTCTCTTGGAGTCGGGAGCTTTTCGTCTGTGCGAACGGGGTTTTCGGAGCTTGTGATGCTGTCTTCCCTTGTGAATATGGCAACTGCATCCTCTATGCAGTTTCTGCAGATGTATACGTCGGGGCCCGCCACCATGCGTCCGACCTGGGTAACAGGTCTTCCGCAGAAGGAGCAGACCACATTTTTGTCTTTATCGTAATTAGCCATTTCCGTCCTTTTAACTTACTTTCTGTCCACGATCTTGTCCACCAGGCCGTATGCCAGAGCCTCCTGAGCGTCCAGATAATTGTCCCTGTCAGTGTCCTTTGCCACCTGCTCGTAGGGCTTGCCGGTGTTCTCCGCCAGGATGCGGTTCATCTTCTCGCGGATCCTGAGGATGTGCTCCGCGTGGATGCGGATGTCCTCTGCCTGTCCCTGAGTTCCGCCCAGAGGCTGATGTATCATTACCTCAGCGTTGGGCAGTATATAGCGCTTGCCCTTCTTTCCCGCTGACAGCAGGAATGCTGCCATGGAAGCAGCCATGCCCACGCAGATGGTGCATACATCCGGCTTGATGTAGTTCATTGTGTCATAAATTGCCATGCCGGAGCTTATTACGCCGCCAGGGCTGTTGATATAGATGTTGATATCCTTTTCAGGATCCTCTGCTTCAAGAAAGAGAAGCTGAGCGACGATGAGGCTGGCGCTGTTATCGTCTATCTCTCCGTCCAGCATTATGATCCTATCCTTGAGCAGCCTGGAATAAATATCGTAGGAACGTTCTCCCCTGGAACTCTGCTCTACTACTATGGGTACGAGATTGCTCATGTGTTTTCTCCTATTAAAAAGCTGGCGGGGCAAATGAATGTCCCGCCGCAATCATTAAATTGACGCAAAATTTATTCTACTGCAGCTTCCTTCTGCTCTTCGGGCTTGTCCTCCACATCGGTGAGAACTGCCTTGCTGTAGATGTAGTCGATGGCCTTGCGCATGGCGATGTCTTCCTTGAGATACTTCTCGTTGGCAGCGCCGAATACGCTCTTCAGCTGCTCGACCTCCATGCTGTACATCTTGGCCATGTCCTCGTATTCCTTCTGGAGGTCCTCTTCGCTGGCTTCGATGCCTTCCTTGGCTGCGATGGCCTTTACCACCAGTCTGCTGGCAACGCGCTTCTTTGCGTCATCAAGGAAGCCGTTCTTCAGCTGTGCTCTGGTCTGGCCTGTGTACTTCAGGTACATATCGATGGAAAGACCCTGCTGCTGCATGTTCTGAGAGAACTCATTCATCATGTTTTCTGCTTCGTCGTTGATCATAACTGCGGGAACGTCAACGGGATTGGCAGCGTAGACCTTGTCCATGACAGCGTTCTTGCCGTCGTATTCTGCAGCGGCAGCAGCAGACTCCTCAAGAGTCTTTCTGATGCCAGCCTTGTATTCTTCGAGTGTATCGTATTCGCTTACGTCAAGAGCGAAATCGTCGTTGATCTCGGGGAGCTCTTCAGCCTTTACTTCCTTGACGGTGCAGTGGAATACAGCTTCCTTGCCTGCCAGGTTCTCTGCGTGATAGGTCTCGGGGAAGGTTACGACCACGTCCTTCTGCTCGCCTGCGCTGACGCCAACCAGCTGATCCTCAAAGCCGGGGATGAACTGACCGGAGCCCAGCTCCAGGGTCTGGTCCTCTGCGGTGCCGCCCTCGAACTGCTCTTCACCTACGAAGCCTGCATAGTCCAGAATAACGGTGTTGCCAAGCTCTGCGGGCTTGTCAACTGTTACCAGTCTTGCGGCCTTCTTCTGGGCAGCCTGAAGCTCCATATCGATGTCCTTGTCGGTGATGACGCGGATCTTTCTTTCAGCCTCTACGCCGATGTAGTCCTTGGGATCAACTTCGGGAGCTACAGGAACCTTGATGTTGACTGTGAAGCCCTTGCCCTTTTCCAGCTTTTCCTCTGCAAACTGGATGTCGGGTCTGTCGATGGGCTCGATGCCCAGCTCGTCCAGAACTGCGGTGTAATTATCGTTGAGAAGGGAATCTACAGCCTCCTCGAAGAAGATACCTTCTCCGTATCTCTTTTCGATGATGCTGCGGGGAGCCTTGCCCTTGCGGAAACCGTCAACGTTGATGCGGCCTCTCATTTCCTTATAGGCCTTATCAGTTGCTGCGTCGAACTCCTCTGCAGTGAATTCCATTGTGAATGTAACTATGTTATTTTCCTTGCTGACAAAAGCAGACTTCATATAAAAATGCCCTCCTAAAATGTTTTTTTCAGCAATTGTTTATAATATCACAAAATATCCGGACTATCAAGAGCGAAGTAGCTCAAGTCCTCTGGCAAATTTTGATTTGTTTTCAGGCTCCAGTCCGAAGGCCTCGGCTATGTGGGAGCCAAGGACCTTTATGGCCTCGGGTGTGCCGTTGTAGAGCTCCAGCTCCAGCTCGCAGATCTTCCGCTCGCCGTTGTCAGTGATTATCTTGCCTGTGTCTATGGCCAGCTCGATGAGGCTGCTGTTGTAGAACAGCCTTATCCTGCGCCTGAGGAAGCGGATCTCCAGCAGATTTCTGAGGGGCTTGCCGCCGATGATCTTCATAAGATCCAGACCGGTCTCGCTTTCCTTGAACATGTCCGCCGGAGGCTGGATGAAGAACTCCTCTCCGCTGATGGGGATGTTGACCTCTTCCCTTTCGTGAAGGCCCAGCTCTGCCTTTCCGCCCCACTTGAGTGTGGCAAAGGAACGCTCGCCCTCGGCCCGCACCCTGACGGTGACATTGTTCCGTGAAAGATCCATATCATCGGTATCGAAATAGACGGCCTTCATGACCACCTTTTCCGCCGAGCCGGTGTCAGCCATGTCTGACATGCTCAGCTCGTCCCATATGGTCCCCGCCATCTCTTCACCGGGGATGCTGTATTTCATTTCGATTTCCATAAATCTCTCCATGTAAAAAGTACGCCATATATTACTACCTCGGCGCACTTTTTGCAAGAAATTATTTTCGAGACATTCCCTGCGACTGCCAAGCGACAGCGACGGCAGAGCAGCGGAATGTCCGAGTCGCAAGCCAGCCGGCAAAAGCGAGCCTTTGGCGAAGCTTGAGCCGCTGCTGGCGGACGACTGTTGTCATCCGGACGGACGACTGTTGTCATCACTTCATCAGCTCCACCGGTGAAAAATAGGTGGGGATGAAGATGTCGGGGTCGAAGCCGCCGCGGAACATGGGCTCGCCTATGGTGGTATGGCGGAAGCCCGCGTAAAGGGATGCGGGAAGCCAGGCGTAAAGGGGCGCAAGGAAGCCGAAGCCCTCAGGCGGCATGGGAGCGTCCAGAAGGTGAACAGTTCGTCCGCTCTTTTCCGCCTCTGCAAGCGCTGCCTTCAGCTCTTTGGAAGGGAACTCCTTCCCTGCCGAGACAGCGATAGTCGTTATCCTTTCAGGGGCTTTTCTGTAGCGGCAGAGGAAGGCCAGCCCTTCGGCGTTTACTGCTTCGCAGGGGTCTCCGGAAAGTTCTGCAACCTTAGCCTGAACGAAGTCCGCGCAGCTTTCCAGAGCAGGATCTGCGGCTATCTCTATGAACTCCGTATCCATGCTCTTAAGAGCGCAGCGGAAGGCCTTATCATCCATGGCGGCAAAGGCTTCAGCCACCGACTGTCTGTATGCATCCACAGCAGGACCCAGTGCCTCCAGCCGGCTGCCGCCGTCCCTTGCATCCGCCATGGCAGCGGCGAGCATGGTGCAGCTGAGCACGTTGCTGAAGTAGGTCCTAAGGCCTGCGTTGTTGTCCCCGGGAGGGTTATTGGTAAGGAAGACTATGTCCGCCTCCTTGGCCAGAGGAGCTTCCTCCTTTACGGTCACAGCCATGGTCAGCACTCCTTTTGCCCTGCACTTCTGCATGGCCTCAAGGGTCCTGAGGCTGGTTCCGGAATAACTGATAAAGACCGCCAGGCAGCGCTTCCCAGCGCCGCTGAAATCGTAATGGCGGCTCAGCTCTATGCCCTCTGCCGCCTCGAAGCGGATACCCGGAAGATAATATTCAAAGGCATTCCTCGCAGCCTTTGCGGCCACATAGGAATCTCCGCAGCCGCAGAAGATGATGTGATCGCACTCCTTGAATATGGGATGCTCCCAGATCTTAAGAAGAGCCTCTCTTGAGCGCCTGTACTGCTCCATGCAGAGCTCATCCAGGGAGACGCACTGGGCGTGGAAGCTGTCCTGGAAGTAGAATTTGTTGTAATAAGCGATGCTGTCCAGTCTTTCGTACATTTACGGCACCTCCTTTACACTGAAAGCTCGGCTGCGATGCCTGAGGCATCCAGCTCCTCATAGGATGAGATGCTGCAGACGAACAGCTTATCCATGTTGGCTTCAGCCTTGTTTACGCCCTGCTGCTGACCATCCGGCTTGTAGACGGATTTAACATCAGAGCCGTCACGAAGCCTGAAGGCCGTCAGCTCCTCCTTCGATGCGTCGCTCAGCACCAGCACCGTCCGGCCCTGGGCCAGAACGCCATAAAGGGTATCCTTCGTCCTGTTGAAGGAAGGGTCGGACTTCAGAATTATGAATATCTCCCCCCACTTTTTAGGACTTCTGTACATCATGCCGATGTGAGCGAACTCCTCGCTGTTTGTGACGCTGCAAAAAGACCCGCGCCGTTTGATGATCTCCTCCCGAAGCCTTACCGCAGACGCTGCCGCAGCTCCGTCAGCCACGATCTCGAAGCGGTCAAAGCCCCTGACAGCCTCTGCAAATTGTTTCAGTTTTTCCATAAGCACTCCTGTAAAAGAAAGAGCCCTTTTAGGAGGACTCTTTCTACAATATTAAAATACCATTGCCTGTTCGATGTAATTCCGCAGCTCACCTATGGGCATTCTGACCTGCTCCATGCTGTCGCGGTCGCGGACTGTGACGCAGCCGTCGTTTTCGGTATCGAAGTCCACGGTTATGCAGAAGGGCGTACCGATCTCATCCTGCCTTCTGTAGAGCTTTCCTATGCTTCCGGACTGGTCGTAATCCACATTGAAGTACTTTGCCAGGTCCTGATAGATCTTCATTGCAGGCTCTGCCAGCTTCTTTGACAGAGGAAGCACCGCCGCCTTGAAGGGAGCGATGGCCGGATGGAAGTGCATTACCACGCGGCTGTCCTCCTTGCCGTCCTTGGAAAGATCCTGCTCTTCCCAGGAACTGCAGAGCATGGCCAGCGTAAGTCTGTCCACACCAAGAGAGGGCTCCACCACATAGGGGATATAGCGGTTCTTATTGTCTGAGGGATCCACATATTCCATGGATTCTCCGGACACCTCCTGATGTCGGGTCAGGTCGTAATCGGTACGGTCTGCAACGCCCCAGAGCTCGCCCCAGCCAAAGGGGAAGAGGAACTCAAAATCGGTCGTTGCCTTTGATTAGAAGACCAGCTCCTCAGGATCGTGATCCCTTAAGCGCAGCTTTTCCATATTCATACCGATGGACTTGAGGAATTCCCTGCAGTACTGTCTCCAGTAATCGAACCACTCAAGATCCGTTCCCGGCTCGCAGAAGAACTCCAGCTCCATCTGCTCGAACTCTCTGATGCGGAAGATGAAATTGCCCGGAGTTATCTCGTTTCTGAAGGATTTGCCTATCTGGGCTATTCCGAAGGGAACCTTCTTGCGGGTGGTGCGCTGTACGTTCTTGAAATTGACGAAAATGCCCTGGGCGGTCTCGGGACGCAGATATATCTCGCTCTTGCTGTCCTCTGTAGTGCCCTGGAAGGTCTTATACATGAGGTTGAACTGACGGATGCCGGTGAAGTCCTTCTTGCCGCAGACCGGGCAGACGATATCGTGGGAGGCGATGAAATCTTCCATCTCCTTGTTTGACCAGCCGTCAACTCCTGTGAGCTCTTCGCCGTGAGCTTCTGCGTATTCCTCTATGAGCTTGTCCGCGCGGAAGCGGGACTTGCAGGATCTGCAGTCCATAAGAGGATCGGAGAAGCTTCCCACATGACCGGATGCCACCCATACCTGAGGATTCATGAGTATAGCCGCGTCGATTCCAACGTTATAGGGGCTTTCCTGCACAAATTTCTTCCACCATGCCTTCTTGATATTGTTCTTCAGCTCCACGCCTATGGGGCCGTAGTCCCAGGCGTTGGCCAGGCCTCCGTAGATCTCGGAGCCGGGGAAGAGGAAGCCTCTGTTCTTGCACAGAGCCACAAGAGTTTCCATTGTCAGTTCTTTTGCCATAATACCACATCAAGGCCGTGCGCATTTTGGGCACACGGTCTTGTCCTTTCAATTGTATATTTGTGTGATTTGTATATCTGGAAATGCGGAGCCTGTCTTAAGGGATGCCCTGCAGCAGCCCGCATTTTCATGCCTTTTTAAGACGGTTTGGATTATTCCTCGGGCTTTACAGCTTCCTTGACAGCATCAGCGAATTCCACTGCAGCGTCTGCCACAGCCTCAACTGCCTCTGCGATCTCGTCTGCTCTCTTGTCTGCCTCGGATGCGAAGTCGTCAACCTCGCCCATCTCGGAGAGATCCAGGTCTGACAGATCGAAATCGTCGGTGCCTGCCGCTTCGTTTTCGGGGGCCTTCCACTTCAGCTCGGAGGTTTTTTCCTTTGCGAACTGAACTGCTTCGGCTCCGGCGGTCTTAGCCTTCTCGAAGGCATCCTCGCCCTTTTCCTTGGCGAATTCAGCGGCCTCTGCGCCCTTCTCCTTTGCGAACTCGACAGCACCTGCGCTCTTTTCCTTTGCAATCTCAGCAAACTCAGCGCTCTTGGCCTTAGCGAACTCAGCAGCCTCTGCGCCCTTTGTCTTGGCGAACTCGGCTGCGTCGCTGCCCAGATTCTTTGCGTAGTTTACGAAATCTCCGCTCTTATCCTTTACCTCGTCGAAGATGACGCCGCCCTTGGATACAGCTGTATCAATGGCGGAATTAGCCTTCTCGGAAACGTTTACAGAGCTGCCGTCTTCCTTTATGATCTCTATGCTGCACTTGGTACCGAGAGCTGCAACAGCTCCCACAAGAGCAGCCCAGGGGAAGATAACAGTGCCGAGGATGCCAATGGTAACGGGCAGATTCAGGACCACATCGTCTCCCTTCTTGATGCAGATCTTGCTGACATTGCCCTTGCGTACGACCTCCTTGACCTGATCTACAAGCTCTGTGGTCTTGCTTCTGGTCTCTCCCTCGCCGTTGATGCCGTCTTCGATCATGATAATAGCCTCAACAACGTTTCCCTCGGTCTTTTCAAGAGCGTCCTTTGCTTCTTTATAGCTTACTCCGGTCCTGTCCTTTACCAGTTCGATCTTTTCAAGGCTGATTTCCATGTTTTCATAGTTTTCCATCGTAATTCCCCTTTCAGTAAATACTCATTCCTTCGCTTTTGAGCTTGTCGATGCCCAGCTGCCAGGAGATAAATGCGCTCAGTATGCTTTTCATTTTCGCCGCTGAAGCCTCTGGTATGGCCAGCTTCTCCATCGCGTTTAGCGGGTGGCGGGAAATATAGCTTATCATTTGAATTATACCAGTGTTGATCTCAAATATCAATGGATTAAGCAGATCCTGATCCTTAAGGCTATCCCTTGATATCAGGCCGCCGTCCGCCACAGAAAAGAGATATGGACATGGGCCCTCCCCCTTAAGACTCCCGGCATCTATGGGCTCGCCCGTGCGCATGCAGCCGGTATAGCCTATACCGCTGCCGAAAAGTTCGAGAGCCTTTATCTGGTACGCTATCAGCAATGTGTCATAAGCCGTTTTCCTGTCCTCCAGCAGGCTGAGAAAGTCTATCAGCATCCTGAACAGTGCAGGCTGCGGTTCATCCTCTGCGAGTATCTGGTCCGTGAATTCCAGCACGTAGGATGCGGCAAAATACTTATCCACATCCTCCCCCAGCTTATAGAAGCTGCGTATGACCTCCGCCCCGTTGATATTGAAGCTGTCCTTGTTTTTGAAAAGCTCATATCTTCCGTAGCAGAAAGGCCTGAGCGCCAGAGCGGACTTGTTTTTTCCCTTCTCGCTTATCGATGTTCCTGCGCCGATTTTCCCATACTTTTGTGAAAATATGGTGATCATTCTACGGCCATTGAGTGTTTTTGTCTGCCGCAGTATAACGGCCTCTGTTTCGGTGTACATCTCTACTCTTTTCTGTAGCCGAAATTGCTTATAGCGATGTCGCTGTCACGCCAGTGTTCTTTAACCTTGACGAAGGTCTCCAGGTAGACCTTCGTGCCCAGAAGCGCTTCGATCTCCTCTCTGGCGGCCTTTCCTATGCCCTTCAGCTTGCGCCCCTGCTTTCCTATAATAATGCCCTTGTGGCTCTGGCGCTCGCAGTAGATGACGGCGCCTATGCGGGTGAGGTTCTCCCCCTCCTCGTAGCTTTCGATCTCCACGGCTACTCCGTGAGGAATCTCCTGCTCAAGATACATAAGGAGCTTTTCGCGGATGATCTCGCTCACCAGGAAGCGCTCCGGGTGGTCGGTTATCATGTCCTCGGGGAAGAACATGGGTCCCTCCTCCAGGTATTCTTCGATCTTTTTGAGCAGCACGTCCACATTCCTGCCCTGGGTGGCGCAGGTGCCGATTATGGCGTCGAAAAGACCCATTTCCTCGTAGGTGCTGTAGATCTGGGCAAAGGCCTCGGGACCTATGGTATCTATCTTGTTGATGACCAGTATTTTGGGCGTATTGGCAGCCTTAAGCATCTTCAGAATGAAGCCATCTCCGGAGTTTTCGCCCTCGTAAGGCGAATCGACGAGAAAAAGTATTACGTCAACTTCTTTCAAAGTATTAGCGGATACTCCAGTCATATAGCTCCCAAGCCTGTTCTTCGGCTTGTGGATGCCGGGGGTATCTATGAACACTGCCTGGGCGACAGGCTCACCGTCCTCCATGCGGGTCCAGATGCCGCGGATGGCATTTCTCGTGGTCTGTGGCTTGCTGCTGGTTATGGCGATCTTCTCTCCGAGGATCGAATTCAGAAGCGTGGACTTACCCACATTGGGGCGTCCTATTATCCCTACGAAGCCGCTCTTCATCTAATTCACCATCTGGCCTTCCCTTGCCAGTCCCAGCCGGTCCATGACATTCTCCTCCTTGGCCCGCATCACCTTTTTGTCATCCTCCTCCATATGGTCGTAGCCGAAGAGATGGAAGAGGCTGTGAACAAAGAGATATATGAGCTCCCGCTCATAGCTGTGGCCGAATTCCTCAGCCTGCTCCTTTGCCCTGTCGGTGCAGATGACCACGTCTCCTATCATAAGCTCCTCGCCCTCCATGTCCCAGTCAGAAAGATCCTCTTCGCTGTCGAACTGGGGGAAGGAAAGCACGTCGGTGACGGAGTCCACGCCCCGGTACTCTTTATTTAGCTGCCTGATGCTCTCACCATCAACAATGCTGAGGCTGAAGGAGATGTTGCCCGGGTCGAAGCCCTCCTCCTCGCATACGGAAATGGCAGCCGCATTCATGAGGGCGGCAGTCTGTTCGTTTACGCTGTTTTCGTCGTCAAAATATATAGTCATTAATACTCGTATTCCTCGTCTTCTTCTTTTGATTTTTTAGCCGGTGCATCGTAGTCAGGATGCTCGGAAAGGTAGCGGTCGTAGGCATTGACGATCTTGCGCACCAGGGGATGGCGCACCACGTCGCTGTCCGTAAGGCGGCAGAAGGCTATGCCCTCCACACCGTCAAGCACGTGCATGGCGTCGATCAGGCCGGAGCGCTTCCCTCTCGGAAGGTCTATCTGGGTTACGTCGCCTGTGATAATCATCTTGGAGCCGAAACCCATACGGGTAAGGAACATCTTCATCTGCTCCTTGGTGGCATTCTGGGCCTCGTCCAGAATTATAAAGGCATTGTCCAGGGTGCGGCCGCGCATGTAGGCAAGGGGGACAACCTCTATGGTCTCCTTCTCCTTTAGGCGCAGGGCGGCTTCCCGTCCGAGGATGTCGTAAAGGGCGTCGTAAAGAGGCCTCAGGTACGGATCAACCTTCTCCTGAAGGTCACCGGGAAGAAAGCCAAGGCGCTCGCCCGCTTCCACTGCAGGCCTTGCCAGTATTATCTTCTCCACGTCCTTGTTCTTCAGGGAATTGATGGCCATAGCCACGGCAATATAGGTCTTGCCCGTGCCTGCGGGGCCGACGCCGAAAACGATCATGTTTTTCCGCATGGCGTCGACGTAGGTCTTCTGCCCGACGGTCTTTGGCTTCACGGGGCGGCCGGAAACCGTATGGCAGATCACGTCCTTGTCGATCTCGACGATCTCGGAGCTGCGGTCTTCCATGGAAAGCGCGATCGCGTAATCCACGTTCTGTTCGGTGATCACGTTGCCGCGCCGGGAAAGTTCCGTCAGGTCCAGATAGACCTGTTTTGCCCTCTTTACGTTTTCTTCTTCGCCCTTGACGCGGATCTCGCCGTCCCGGAGCACGATCTCGACGGAAAGCGCTTTTTCGATCTTCCGGACGAACAGATCCAGCT